>WFSM01000022.1 GCA_015485945.1 Candidatus Bipolaricaulota bacterium
AGCTAGAATAAATATCGCTGCCACATAAAGATATAACCTGCGTTTTATGCTCGATAAGACTGTCTTCACTGGATGGAACTCCTCAACAAGTGCTTATCCCCACGAACCGAATCCTTGGTTAACCGTACTCTGCATCTACATCCCCCCGGGGCACGGCATTCGGATTCTGCCGCCAAGATTACGGCAAGCTTATCGCTCATTCTTCCTCCCGTTTGTGCCGCTTTCCAGTATAGCAAGCACGCCGAAATTCCGTTCACACGTCGACCTACAGAGCATTATCTGTCGCGAAACAGGGGCAGGTACCTTCCGTATCCTTCTTTTTCTAGTTTATCAACCGGGATAAACCGCAGTGCGGCCGAGTTCATGCAGTAGCGCCTGCCTGTTGGTGGTGGGCCGTCCTGGAAGACGTGCCCCAGATGTGAATCGGCGTAACGACTACGCACCTCCGTGCGCACGGGGTATAGGCTTGTGTCTTCCCGCGCAACGACCGCTCCCGGAGCAATCGGTCTGGTGAAGCTGGGCCAACCAGTGCCCGAATCGAACTTGTCCTTCGAACTGAACAGCGGCTCCCCGGAGACGATGTCGACGTAGATCCCGTCTTGGTGATTGTTCCAGTACTCGTTGTTAAACGCGGGCTCGGTCCCATTCTCCTGCGTTACTGAGTACTGAAGTGGGGTTAGAATGCGCTTCAATTCCTCCGCAGATGGCGGTTTAAAGTGCAGCCACGGCGCAGCGAAAAAGGAGAAATCCTCATGCCCTGCCCAGGCTCGCCGCGAGAACGCCTCCCGTCCCGAGGCCGCGCGATAGGAGTTAAAACGAGCAGCATTCTTGATGTAGTAGTCCTGGTGGTACTCCTCAGCGGGGTAGAACTTCTGCGCGGGGAGGATGAGGGTAGCGATCGGCTTAGCGAAGATACCGGATTGCGCGAGCGCCTCTTTGGAACTCACCGCGAGCGCCCGTTGCTCATCGTTTAAGTAGAAGATCGCCGTACGGTACTGGCTTCCGCGATCGTGGAACTGTCCTTGCGGATCGGTGGGGTCGATGTGGCGCCAGAAGACGGCGAGGAGATCTGCATAGGAGATCTTGGATGGGGCATAGCGCACGAGGATGGACTCGAAGTGGCCGGTGGTCCCGGTCGAGACCTGTTCATAGCTCGGATCGACGACGCTCCCGCCGGTGTATCCTGATGTGACATCAACAACCCCAGGCAGCGGCTGAAAGATCGACTCCATACACCAAAAGCAGCCACCAGCGAAGATCGCTTCTCCCGGTGCCACTTGTGTTGATGGACCGTTCGGGCCCGTCATCGGAGCTACACCACCAGTCTTGTTCACGGTCATCTCCTCATGCCCGCTTGATTGATCGGACACCGCTCTTGCCGAGCAACCCCCGAGCAGCCAGATAGCGCCAAGGGTAACGATCGCGCCCGCGACGATCAAGGCGTTGCGTATTCGTCTCTTCCCCGGCTCGGTTTTCACGCTCATCCTCACTGTGATCCTCCCACGCAAGCGATCTGCTTGCCCTCTTGCTACAGCACCATCCCACACTAGCTGATAGTTATGACGATGGGATGTGAAAGTTGTCGAGTTTGCATGTCTTAGCCCCTTTGCGCGTCGCCACTTCCGGCTTTTGCCCGCGTTGGATGCGGGTCTCTGAAGTAATGCAGCGGGCGCTCGGACACATGAGGCTGCGCTTCCTGCAATGCCGGCGCAGTCTTTCCATCGGCGGAGAATATTATCCTGTCTGCCGACGTACGGGCAACGCCCATCGCGTGCGTTACGACAATTATCGCCCGCTTCGAGCGCGCTCCTTCACCACGGCGCGTCTCTCCTGTGCGTATAGAGAAGGAATCCCCCCTTAACATGTACCCGGGCCAATTTAGCTGCTGAGGGAGTGCGGAAAGGAAGCTATTTTATCCCGGCAACACGACAAACCTTCGTTGCTGGTACGCCCGAGAGGATTCGAACCTCCGACCTTCGCATCCGGAGTGCGACGCTCTAATCCACTGAGCTACGGGCGCGTATGGCGGAGGGGGCGGGATTCGAACCCGCGGAGGAGCTATGCACCCCTCGACGGTTTAGCAAACCGTTGTCTTGGACCGCTTGACTACCCCTCCAATAGCGGCACCATTCTACCGATTACCGCACAGCGGTGCAAGCACCGTCTCTAAAACCACCCGGTCAGCGGATGATCAATCGGAATGGGTAGTAGCGCACGATGCGCGCGCAGTTATCACCGGCGGTTTCGATTGCTAGGGTGATGAAGAACGGGCCTTTGTCCAGCACTTCGGTGGAGACGGTGTAAGTACCGTCAGTGGCCCGCTTGATCTCCGTGACTGGGATCAACGTGGCGAACAGATCACCACCGGGCGCGATCGTGATTACGTGCGGGACAGACGTTGATGCCGTGAGCCACGCTGCCGGTACGACATGAACGGTATTACCGTTTGGCAGTTGCAGTGAGCAGCGGTCCCATTCGAGCACAATCGCGTCCGCCGACACGTTATGCAGCCACATCGAAATGCGGCTTTCCACCTGGTTATCGCTGGTGATCAGTGCCTTGAACGATACGTGAATCGCGTCATCTTGGTAGATTCCCTTTTCCGAGTACACCGGCGCGAGCATCTCCAGTGACTTCTGGGGTGTGCTTACCTGCGGCGCCGGCGCGGGGTGGTTCATCGCTATCCCGCCGATCAGCAGGGCCGCCACTGCCACTCCAAATAGGATTAACGTTGTGTTGCTGTTTGACATCGGTTTCACCTCTCATCTTTTATTAGAGACGGCATTACAGTTGCTGTCCGAATTCATCCTCGCACAATAATGAAGAGCGGAAACTATCGGCTGGCCGACAGCTATGTGACATTCATCACCAAGTTTGACCGGCCAGACACCAGGATCATCGCTTGATTTTTGTCCCGCTAGCGGCGGGGAGAGTATTATGCTGAGAAGCGTGACGGAGGGGGAATGGTTAAGCGGGTTTCCGTAATTGATGTGGAAAGATGTGTTGGCTGCCAGGCATGCATGTTTGCGTGCACACGCCGCTTCGGGGTGGGAGGCACGGGCGGGGCCCGCATTGCAGTTCGGTCTGTGGGCGGAATTAAACGCGGATTTGTGGTTATCGTCTGCCGGGCATGCCCCGATCCGCCGTGTGCGCGTGTCTGCCCTACTGATGCCCTTACCGTACGTGACGGCGGCGGGGTGGTTTTCCACCCGGATAAATGCCTCGGGTGTGGAAATTGCGTTGACGCCTGTCCATACGGCGCTGTTTTCTGGGATGATGCCGCCGGGAAACCGCAGGTTTGCGTTTATTGCGGTGTCTGCACCCAATACTGTCCTTACGAGGTCATCACTCTTGAGGAGGTTCCAAATGACAGCGGGTGATCCTATTTGCCGAGTGCTCACGGTGGATCTCTCCCACCGCAGGTTTCGCATTGACGACCAGCCTGAGCTGTTCTCCGCCGGGCTCGGAGGAACCGGTGTCGGGATCAGACTTTTGGAAGATCTTTGTCCACCGGGCGCTGATCCCCTTGGTCCGGAGAACCCGATCATCCTTGCGGTTGGGCCGCTGGTTGGATTGTATCCGCTTGCGTCAAAGACGGTAGCGATGTTTAAGTCGCCGCACACGGGAAACTTGGGAGAGAGCCATGCCGGCGGGCGCAGCGCAATATCAATCCGCATGGCCGGCTATGGCGCAATTGTTATCCGTGGGGTGAGCAGTCAACCGGTGTATTTGGTAATCGAAGACGGCCGTGTGCGGTTTCGTGATGCATCCGCGTTGTGGGGGCTCTCAAGCGCGTCCACGGTGGGAAGGGTAATTCGTGAGCGGGAATCCGGCTCGGGATATCGTTCAATTATGCGCATCGGCCCTGCCGGCGAGAAAAAGATTTCATACGCCGGTGTGATTGTCGACACCTATCGACACTTTGGCCGTCTCGGGCTGGGCGCGGTTTTCGGGAGCAAGAACCTGAAGGGAATTGTGATCATTGGTAATAGAACTCTGCCTACCGTGAATCCCAAGAAATATCGGAAAGTATACGATGAAATATTCCATGCTGCTACCCGGTCACCGCTGATGAAGAAGTACCATGAATTAGGAACTCCGATGAACGTGCTCCCACTAAACGAACTCGGTGCCCTTCCAACGCGTAACCTGCAACAATCCCGGTTTGCCGGTGCAGAGGAGATTTCCGGGGAGCGGTTGGCGGAAACCATCCTCGGCCGCCGCCTCGCCTGTGCGCATTGCCCAGTGGCGTGCATCCATCTTGCTGCGTTGCGGATTCCTCATCCCAAGGAACCGTATTTTTACAAGACAGCGATGGTCGGCTATGATTACGAGCCGATTTACGCGTTGGGGAGCTTGCTTGGGATTTCCTCCCCGACCGGGTTGTTGCAACTGCTGGAAGAGGTGGAATCACAGGGGCTCGACGCGATGAGCACCGGAGTGATACTCGCTTGGGCAACTGAAGCATTTGAGAATGGATTCATCTCAACCGCCGAGACTGACGGGGTTGCGCTTGCATTTGGGGACTACGATGGCTACATCGCGGCCGTGCGGCGCATCGTCACCCAGCCGAACGAGTTCTACCGTGCTGTCGGCAACGGAGCTGAGCATGCCGCCACAATTTACGGCGGGCTGGATTTTGCTCTGACATTCGGGAAAAACGAGATGCCCGGCTATCACACCGGCCCCGGCGCTGCCCTCACCTTCCTCGCCGGAGCGCGCCACAGCCACCTCGACAGCGCCGGCTACAGCTTCGATCAGAAGGCGGCAGCGAGCGGGGAAGTCCTTTCTCCGGACGCCATTGCCGAGCGCCTGCTTGAGGAAGAAAGCTGGCGTCAGGTGCTGTCCAGCCTTGTCGTGTGTTTCTTCTCCCGCCGGATCTACACCCCGGAGGTGGTAGCGGAGGCGCTGAGCCCGCTGGGAATTGAAATGGACGCAGGCGCGCTTGAGAAGTTCGGTCGCGCCGTGTTGGCGAAAAAACACGCGTTCAAAGCGCGAGAGGGATTTGATGTGGAGCAAGTGCGAATTCCACACCGGATCTTGGAGACACCAACTCCGCTTGGGCAAATCGAAGAATCATTCATCAGAAAAGCGTTGATGAAGTTTAGATGAGTGGTTGCTTTATCCCGCTACTGGTGGGTTACGGATTCCATTTGCGCAGGAACCGGAACAGTTTCCAACCACCGTACACGATCAGAGTGAAAAACGCTGCCAGAAGGAGGAGATTCAGGACATCAAGGATGATGATCCACCATGGGCCGGTGAAGTTCGCTGCGAACGTCATATTCACCTCCAATGCGGATACAATCAGAGCCGGCGAGA
Source organism: Candidatus Bipolaricaulota bacterium (assembly GCA_015485945.1). Classification (GTDB taxonomy): domain Bacteria; phylum Bipolaricaulota; class Bipolaricaulia; order UBA7950; family UBA9294; genus S016-54. The sequence goes on from WFSM01000022.1 coordinate 5,323, forward strand.
GGAGTTGAACCTCCGACCCACGGTTTACGAAACCGTTGCTCTACCACTGAGCTACGCCGGCGATATAATAAAAATTATAGCGACCATATTTCATCCCATCAACCGGAGGCACCATGGACGGCCTGGCAAT
>WFSM01000023.1 GCA_015485945.1 Candidatus Bipolaricaulota bacterium
GCGAACGCCCGCAAACGATCCCGGTGCTGGAATAGAAAACCGGGCCGTCATGTCACGGCCCGGCTGATCGTCTTCCACGAAGCTACTTCACGTGTTTATTCACTTCCGTCAGCAGTACCTGTGCACGTTTCTGGCACAGCGGATTGTACAGTGGATAGTCAGTGCCCGGATTAGCGTTGATGATCGACGTTAGCACCTGTTTCGCCTTGTCCCACTTGCCGGCCGGTATTAGGTAGTACTGAGCGTAGAACAAGCGGTTCTCGAAGTACTTACTGACCACAGGATCGATTGGGCAGTTAGTGCAACTGGTGCACGTATCAGGGTCGTCCACCACTTTACACAGGTACTCCTTCGCCTTGGTCAGATTCTGCCGGAATTTAACGAACGGAATCTTGGGCAGCCCACCCCAGAACGCGCCCAATGACCGGTACGGCCCGTACACGAGGTAGCTCGGGTCGACTTTGAGCGCCTGTTCGATCAGAGCGAGCAGTTTAGGCGTGTCATTACGCATAATCGCGGCCAGCTTATTGAACTCATCCTTGCGGGCCCAGTTGCCGTACGTCCAATACAGCGCTGCCTCGTCCTTCGTCTGCTCCACCGCGGCGATGAACCCACCCCCCTTCTTCTTTTCGATCGCAACGAAGTTCGGATCCGCGCGGAGGCTTTCCTCACCATAGCGTTGACCGGCGGTGTACGCATCAATCTTAGCATTCTTCTCGGTGAGAAACGCGTCGGCGAGCGTGTAGTAGCACTGTGACAACTTGTTCAGCACGAGCTTGTTCGTGGGATCAAGCTTATACGCAGCAAGGAACGAATCAATTGCATTCTGCAACTTGGCCTGCGTGGTCACCACAACCTCGTCATTCTTGAAAATGGCCATTCCCGCATTGATGTAATCCTGCAATTGATCAGCAACGACAATCGGTGCTATCAGCAACACCAACGCAATTCCCAACAAAATTACCCGTTTCATACCTAACCTCCCGGATTAATTATGTGCACTTACTATACCGCACCCGTGCCGTAATGCCAACGGGTGGCCGAACGTGCGACAGTGTGGTATATTTGCCTCACCACACATCAAATCGTGAAGGAGGAGACAAATGGCAAAGCCAAAAGTTGACCAAGATCTTTGCATCGCATGTGGAATCTGCTCCCAGGTGTGCCCAGAGGTATTCGACGTCGGGCCAGATGGTAAGTCGGTAGTGAAAACGGACGCGGACCTGAACGCCGCCTGCATCCAGGACGCGATCGACCAATGCCCGGTTGGCGCAATCAGCCTGGAATGAAGCGTTAGCGTATTACGCGCAGCGCCATGGGCTTCCGTGGCGCTGCGTTCTTTCACGGGATTGACTTATGGCGAACAACGACGTACATGGTGGTCAAGGGTTGATGAAAAAACGGATCGGGCTGGTGTTGGGGAGCGGTGGACCGCGGGGATCCGCTCATGTCGGCGTGCTCAAGGTATTGGAGAAGAACGGCATCCGCCCGGATATAATCGTCGGGGCCAGCATGGGAGCGGAAATCGGCGGTGCGTATGCCGCCGGTGTCCCAATTCCGCGGATGGAAGCCATGTGGCGGTCCATCAATTTTGGTGCAGCGGTAAAAGCACTCTTTCCCAGCTTTCCGTGGTCGGGATGGACATCGGGAAAGCGTGTGCTGCGGATGATCCGTGGCCTGGTCGGAGACGTACGCATTGAGGACCTCTCCATCACATACGCCGCGATCACGACGGATTTAGCGACCGGCCTCCCGTATGTGGTACGTGAAGGGCCGCTTGCAGTGGCAATCCGAGCGAGCGAGTCGATTCCCGGCCTGTTTTCACCGGTAGAAATTGACGGCCACTTGCTGATTGACGGCGGTACCGTTGATCCAGTGCCGGTGGATGTCGCTCGTCAACTGGGAGCGGATGTGGTGATCGCCGTTGACGTCCTCGTGCGACCGACAGAAGCGAAGCTTGCGGGGATCACGCTTCCCGCCATACGTGAGCGGAGTTTCGGCGTGACCAAGGCGGTGTCTCGGTCGGGAGGCACGGGCAGTCGCCGGTTCCATCCCCACGTAATTTCGGTACTGCTTAAGGTATCAACCATCTTCCAGAAGCGTCTCGCCACGGTCACGTTGGCGGCGTATCCGCCTGACGTCCTCATCGAGCCCGACTTTTCCGATGATCCCCCGTGTTACCACAGCGTACGGCGTGGAATCGAAGCTGGTGTCATTGCCGCCGAACAGGCGCTCCCGCAGATCCGTGCGGCCATCGCCGCGGAATGACAAGACGCGCTCCGCTCTATCTGATCCTCACCATCGGGATCATTGCAATATCGTTTGGAGCGATTCTCATTCGATTAACGCACAACGTTCCTGTCCTCACTATCGCCGCGTGGCGGTTGGGGGTAGCGACCCTGATCCTGATCCCGTTCGGACTGCGGCCACGCTACCGGTCGGCGGTAACAGCGCGGGAGTGGCAACTGGGAATGGCGAGTGGAGTGTTTCTCGCGTTTCATTTCTTGTTTTGGATCGCCTCGCTCGAATAAACCTCGGTGGCAAGCTCGGTCGTCCTTGTGGATACCAGCCCGGTATTCGTGGGACTCGGGGCACTGCTATTCCTGCGCGAGCGTCCATCCCGCTATCTCATCGCTGCAATCGGCCTGGCGGTGAGCGGAGCCGTTATCATCGGCTGGGGGGACTTTCACGCCCGCGGGACGGCGCTAATTGGCGATCTCCTTGCCCTTGCCGGTGCACTGATGGCGGCGGGGTACCTCATCATCGGACGGCGCGTGCGACCGCGCGTTCCGCTTCTTCCCTACCTCACGGTTACGTACGGAACGGCCGCGCTTGTGCTGCTCATCGGAGCGGCCGTCACTCGCACCCGCCTCGTTGGGGTCACCGGAATCGACTACCTGTACCTGCTGCTTCTCGCCGTCGGCCCGCAGCTTATCGGGCACAGCACGTTTAATTGGGCATTACGTTACCTGTCCGCGGGTACGGTGGCGGTGATCACCCTTGGCGAGCCAATCGGGGCCACTGTACTCGCTTTCCTGATCCTTGGCGAGCGAGTGGGGTGGTTGAACGGAATTGGGGGAACGGTCATACTGATCGGCATCTATCTTAGTTTGTGCGGGGAGGGGAGAATAAATGAAACAACCGGATTTACTGAACGCCGGGAAACGTAAAATCGCGTGGGCAGCAGCACATATGCCGTTACTCGCCCAGTTGGAACAGGAATTTCGGGATGAAAAGCCGTTTGCCAGCCATCGCATCGGGATGAGCATTCACCTCGAGGCAAAGACGGCCCGACTTGCGCTGCTGTTGCGGGATGGGGGAGCGCAGGTGGCGGTCACCGGCAGCAATCCGCTGTCCACTCAGGACGACGTTGCCACCGCGCTCGGAGCGGAACCCGGCATAACAGTCCACGCCCGCCGTGGAGTAACCCCTGATGAATACCGCGCCCATCTTCAGGCCGTACTCGCCGCTCGCCCTGACCTCATATTAGACGACGGCGGTGATCTTGTCTCCCGATGGCATGAGGACCCCGCGTTTCCGGTGCGCGGTGGCTGCGAAGAAACGACGACCGGCGTCCACCGGCTACGTGCCCGCGCCGCCCGCGGAGAACTGCGCATTCCGATGTTCGCGGTTAACGACGCCCGCATGAAATACCTGTTCGACAACCGCTACGGCACTGGACAGTCGGTGTGGGACGGCATCATGCGCACCACCAACCTCCTTGTTGCCGGAAAATCAGTGGTCGTTGCCGGCTACGGCTGGTGCGGACGAGGAATTGCCATGCGGGCGCACGGGTTGGGCGCGCGGGTGACGGTGTGCGAGGTCGATCCAATCAGAGCCGTGGAGGCGGTGATGGACGGATTCACCGTCGCCCCGATGGTGGAGGCGATTCGCACCGCTGACTTTCTCATAACGTCAACCGGGTGCCGTGACGTGGTGGACAAAGCCGCGCTTGCAGTGGCGAAAGACGGGATCATCCTCGCCAACGCCGGCCACTTTGACGTGGAGATCTCCAAGCCCGCGCTCCTGTCACTCACCGTTCACCGTGAACAAGTGCGTCCCGGCGTCGAGGAATTTCGGGATGCTGACGGCCGCCGCATTTACCTGCTTGGGGACGGGCGGTTGGTCAACCTCGTGGTTGGGGACGGTCATCCCGTGGAAATCATGGACATCTCGTTCGCCCTCCAGGCCCTCACCCTGCGCCACATCGTGGAGACCAGCTCGCTTTCCGTCGGGGTCCATCCCGTCCCCACGGAGATCGACACGCGGGTGGCGCGCATGAAACTCGCCGCCTTGGGAAACAGCATTGATTCTCTCACCCCAGCTCAGACCGACTATCTGCGCGCCGCGTGACAAAGTGGGCACACTGGGGAAATTCGGGGTACAATCCGGCGAGGTGATGTGAGTTATGAATCGATCATTATGGAAACGCGGGTTAATCGCAATTGCCCTGGTGGTGATCGTTTGGTTCGCGCTCGGAAGCGGCGGAACACAGACCAACAGCGGGACGACATTCGCCCCGCTCAATAACATCTATCGCTATATCCAGACGTACTTTTACTGGCCGAATCGGGTGAACGAGCAAAAACTCCTGTACGGAGCGATGAAGGGGATGGTAAACTCCCTTGACGACCCGTACTCCGAGTTTATGACTCCGCAGGACTACACGCAGTTCAAAGAAAGCATGGCCGGGAAGTTCAGCGGGGTGGGGATATATATCACGCTCAAGGACGGCGTCCTCACGGTGATCGCCCCGCTCTCCGGCACGCCGGCAGAAAAAGCTGGCATCCGCGCCGGGGATCAAATCCTCAAGATTGACGGAGTCTCGACAAAGGGGATCACCCTCAGCCAGGCATCGGTGAAGATCCGCGGCACGCCGGGAACGACTGTCAACCTCTACGTTCGCCACACGGATGGCACGGAAGAGAATATTCCGATCGTCCGTGCCACGATCACGGTCGATCCGGTGACGAGCAAGCTGGTCGATAACGGCAAGATCGGGTATATCCAGATTCGCTGGTTCGCTGGTGATGCCGCTGCGCAGTTGGACAAGGCACTCAGCGGCTTTGATCTAAACCACCTCGATGGGTTGATCCTTGATCTGCGTAACGATCCCGGCGGGTACCTGACCGCGGCGATTTCGGTATCGAGTCGATTCGTGGACAGCGGCGTCATCGTCACCACCAAGGACCGGGTGTCCGGGGACCAGACGTATTGGTCAACCGGGAACACGATCCCCGATTTGCCCCTCGCGGTACTGATCAACGGCGGCACCGCAAGCGCGGCCGAGATCACCGCCGGCGCGATCCGCGATCACGACATGGGAATTCTCATTGGCCAAAAGACGTTTGGCAAGGGCGTAATTCAGCGCCTGTTTACGTTCCCGGACGGTTCCGCGCTCAAGCTGACCACCGGCGAGTACCACACTCCGAACGGCAACGCGGTGCAGGGAATCGGAATCATGCCGGACATTGCGGTCAAATCTGGAGGAGACCCGCTCAAGGTTGCCACTGACTGGATCGAGGCTCATGCCGGTGTCCGGATGCCAATTCCGATTGGGAGCGGTGGATGAGATTCACCGTCCTCGGGGCCGGCGGTTGGGGAACAGCGATTGCTCGGCTCCTAGCACGCAACGGCCACACCGTCGTCCTGTGGGCACGTGACCCCGCAAAGGCGGAGGCGATTGATCGCGTGCGGGAAAACCGGCTGTACCTTCCCGGTGTCATCCTGCCCCGGGAGAATCTGACGGTCACCTCCGACCTTGTGGCGGCGCTGACGGCGGAAGTAATCGTGGCCGCGGTGCCGTCGTTTGGGATGGCTGCGCTGGTGGAACGGATAGCGCCGCACGCCACTCCCGACCAGGCGTTCATCAACCTCGCCAAAGGGCTCGACCCCGATTCTGGTCGCACGATGTCCGAGGTGATTCACACCCGCATTCCCAACCACCCGGTGTTCACCCTGTCCGGTCCATCTCATGCGGAAGAAGTGGGACGAGACATGCCGACCGCGGTCGTCCTCGCCGGTGTGGATCGTGAACGCGGGAAACGCCTGCAGACGGAGATTATGACGCCGCGGTTCCGCGTTTACCTGAGCAGGGACATCCGTGGTGTCGAGCTGTGTGGCACGGTGAAAAACATCATTGCCATCGCCGTGGGCGTAGCGGACGGTCTCGGGTACGGCGACAATTCCCGCGGCGCGCTCATCACACGCGGCTTGGTCGAACTGGTCCGGTTCGGGCGCGCGTTCGGCGCTCGCGATGCCACGTTTTTCGGACTAGCCGGACTTGGTGACCTCGTCGCCACTGCCACTAGCCCCCACAGCCGCAATCACTACGTCGGATACCATCTGGGAAAAGGGGAACCACTCACCCGTATTTTGGCGGGAATGGATATGGTGGCGGAGGGAGTGCACGCCGTGACCACTGTGGCGCAATTGGCACAGGAGCGGGAAGTTGACATGCCGATCACCAATGCGGTCCATCGCTTGATGCACGGTGAAGTGAGCGCCGCCACGCTGGTGGACGAGATTATGACCCGTCCGCCGAAAGAGGAAGGGGTCACATGACCGA
>WFSM01000024.1 GCA_015485945.1 Candidatus Bipolaricaulota bacterium
CGTCTGGGAGGATGTCGCGCATCCCGCGCACGGATTCGTAGGCCATCACAGCTCCTTTAGTAAGTTCACCATCTCGATTAGCGCTTCAGCAGCCTGTGTCCCCTTATTCCCGAGCTTGGTCCCCGCCCGCTCGATCGCCTGGTCAATGGTGTCGGCGGTGATTACCCCAAATGCCACCGGCACATTGGCTTCGAGATTGAGCCGCGCCAGGCCCTTGGTGATCTCGCTGGCGACGTACTCGAAGTGCGGGGTGGCGCCGCGGATCACCGCAGCAAGCGCGATTACCCCGTCGTAGCGGCCGGAGTCGGCCATTCGCCACACCGCTCCTGGGACCTCGAATGCCCCCGGCACCCAAGCGACGTCAGTTGATTCCTCAGGTACATTTGAGCGCCGCAGCCGATCGAGCGCTCCGGCGAGCAGTCGTTCGGTAATCAGATCGTTAAACCGGGACACGACAATCCCCACTTTCAGCCCCGTTCCGTCGAGATGTCCTTCGTATACTTTTCCCATCACGTCCTCCTTACACGCTCTTGAGTTGATGGCCGAGCTTCTCCTTCTTGGTGCGCAGGTATCTCACATTATAAGCGTTCGGCGGGATCTCAATCGGAACCTGTTCCACGATTTTGAGCCCATACCCGGACAGGCCGATCACCTTTTTCGGGTTGTTGGTGAGCAGCCGAATTGTGGATAACCCGAGATCGCATAGGATCTGCGCTCCGATTCCGTAGTCGCGCAGGTCGGCGGGGAACCCGAGGCGCTCGTTCGCCTCCACCGTGTCCAGCCCCTCGTCCTGAAGCTGATATGCGCACACTTTGTTGTGGAGTCCGATCCCCCGCCCTTCCTGGCGCATGTACACGATTACACCGCGGCCCTCGGCCTCGATCAGTTCCATCGCGCGGTGCAGTTGATCGCCGCAGTCGCAGCGCAGCGACCCGAACACATCGCCGGTCAGACACTCGGAGTGGACACGGACGAGAACGTTTTCCACCCCGGCGACATCCCCCTTGACGAGCGCTACGTGCTCGTTGTTGTCGAGCGGGTTGGAGTAACTGATGATCCGAAAATGCCCGTACTTGGTGGGGAGATCAGCTTCAGCGCTTCGGGTCACCAGCTTTTCCGTCCGTTTGCGGTAGGCGATCAGATCGGCGATCTTGACGATCCCAAGGTCGAATTGCGCAGCAAGCTCATTGAGCTCGGGAAGGCGGGCCATCGATCCGTCTTCATTCATGATTTCACAGATCACCCCGGCCGGTTTTAGCCCGGCAAGACGCGTGAGGTCGACGGCGGCCTCGGTGTGTCCAGCGCGACGCAACACACCACCGCGGCGGGCGACGAGAGGAAATACATGCCCGGGGCGGGCAAGGTCGTCCGGTTTCGTGTTATCGTCAATCAGCACCCGAATTGTGTGTGCGCGATCGGATGCGGAGATCCCGGTCGTCACTCCGTGCGCCGCGTCGACGGATACGGTAAATTGCGTCCCGTGCAACGCTGTGTTTTCTGGAGCCATCAGCCCCAAACTGAGGGCTTTCGCCCGTGTCTCGGTCATGGGAACGCAGATCAGGCCGCGGGCGTAACGAGCCATGAAGTTGATTGCTTCCGGGGTGGCGTGTTCGGCAGCCATCACGAGATCGCCCTCGTTCTCCCGGTCTTCGTCGTCGACGATGATCACCATCCGCCCAGCCCGAATCCGTGCGATCGCTTCCTCAACTTCGATAAACATCGAGCATCCTTTCCACGTACTTTCCTAAGATGTCGAACTCCAAATTCACCGCGTCCCCGGGATGGCAGTCCCCGATGGTCGTCTCCGTAAACGTCGTCGCGATCACCGCACACGTGAAGCTCGCCGCTGTCACCGCAAACGCGGTCAAACTGATTCCGTCAACAGCGATCGATCCTTTTTCCACCAGATAGCGCGCGAACTCCGGCGGATAAGAGAAGGTGAACCGCCACCCGCCGGCGTCACGCACGATCTTTTTCACCCGGCCGACGGCGTCAACGTGTCCGAGCACAATATGCCCGTCGATACCATCCTGGGAACGCAGCGGCAGCTCGAGATTCACCCGCGTTCCTGGCACGATTCCGCCCAATGTAGTGCGGGTTGCCGTCTCCCCGGAGACCTCGGCGGTGAACCAGTCAGAACCTCGCTCCCGCGCCGTCAGGCACACCCCATTTACGGCTACACTTCCCCCGGGGGCGATTCGCTCCGAAAAACCGCGCGGAGTCCGCACAGTAATGGATCCGCCGGTTAGTGCCGTCACTTGACCGACTGCTTGAACTATTCCGGTAAACATCGACAATTGCCAGTTTAGCGAAACGGGTTTGCGTTATCAATGAAGTTGCAAACATGCATCCTGTTGGATACCCTCTTCATCTGGAGGTTGTCGTGCGCAAATTCATTCTGGGTACA
>WFSM01000025.1 GCA_015485945.1 Candidatus Bipolaricaulota bacterium
AGTGGGAAAGACCGAACTGTCCAAAACCCTAGCCGAGTTCCTGTTCGGAGACGAAGATGCGCTCATTCGGGTCGACATGTCCGAGTACATGGAGCGGTTCTCCGTGTCCCGCCTCACCGGTGCCCCGCCGGGATACGTGGGATACGAAGAGGCGGGCGAGCTCACCGAGAAGGTGCGGCGCCGACCGTATTCGGTCGTGCTGTTTGACGAGATCGAGAAGGCACACCGCGACGTGTTCAACATCCTTCTCCAGGTGATGGAAGACGGCATTCTCACCGATTCGCAGGGGCGGCGCGTTGACTTCCGCAACACCGTCCTCATCATGACCTCAAACGTCGGCAGTGAGATGATCACCAACCGCGGCACCCTCGGGTTCAGCGACCAGGAGGTCGATTCCGAGGAGTCATATGAGGACATGAAGGGGCGCGTGATCGGTGAGGTGCGCAAGGTGTTCCGACCGGAGTTTCTCAACCGGCTTGACGATGTCATCGTGTTCCATCAGCTCACCCGCGATCAAGTACGGGAGATCGCTGACCTGATGCTGAGCGAGCTCAAGGAGCGGCTGGACGAAGAGCACCGCATCACTCTCACTCTTGACGAGTCGGCGAGCGAGCTGCTCATCGAGAAGGGGTACGACGCCAAGTACGGGGCGCGGCCAATGCGGCGCACGATCGAACGGCTGATCGAGAACCCGATTTCGGAACTCATTCTGGAAGGGGCGTTCGCGCCTGGTTCCACGGTGGTGGCGTCGGCGGACGGCGAGGAGATCCGGTTCACCAAGGACGGGTAACTAATGGCATTTCGCTGCAGTAACTGCGGCTACCGATCGGTGAAGTGGCTCGGCCGGTGCCCGAACTGCGGCGAATGGGATACGTTTGTCGCGGAAGAGGAGTCCACGCCGGAAACGCAGACCGGTGCATCCGGCACGTGGATTGGGGAAGCGCTGCGCCCGATCAACGAGATCGACCTCGCCGAGGTAAAACGACTGTCCACCGGGATTGGCGAAGTGGATCGCATCCTCGGCGGCGGCATCGTCCCCGGGGCGGTGATCCTGTTCGGCGGCGAGCCCGGGATCGGAAAATCGACCCTGCTTCTCCAAATCGCCGAGAAGATCGCGGGGCAATACGGGGTTGTGCTCTACGTGTCCGGGGAGGAATCGGCCGCCCAGATCAAGCTGCGGGCGAGTCGCCTTGGAGTGAACAACCCACAGCTGTTCGTCCTCGCGGAACAAACTTTATCGCGCATCACCCGCGCGGTTGAACAGGTATCGCCGCACGTGCTTATTGTCGACTCAATTCAGACAACACTGTCCGAGGCAGCGCCGGGTGAGGCGGGGAGTGTGCGCCAGTTGCGCGAGGTAAGCGCCGCCTTGACCCAGCTCACCAAGGCGCGGGGGCTGGCGACGTTTCTCGTTGGACACACCACCAAAGAGGGCGGGTTTGCCGGGCCAAAGACGGTGGAACACCTCGTGGACGTCGCAATTTACCTCGAGGGAAGCCGCGGTGAGGAGATGCGCATCCTGCGGTCGGTGAAAAACCGGTTCGGCGGGACGAACGAAGTCGCGGTGTTTCAGATGGGAAAGCAGGGATTACGGGAGATCACAGATCCATCCCGATTTTTCCTGTCCGATGACGAGCGGGAAAACCCGCGCCCGGGCACGGCGATCGTCCCGATCCTGGAGGGAACACGCCCAATCCTCGTCGAACTGGAGGCGCTCGTGGCACCAACCGGGGGATACGGGGCACCGCAACGGCGCACGACCGGGCTCGATTACAACCGGATCCTGCTTCTGCTCGCTGTGATCGAGAAACGTCTCGGGATCAACACCGGTGGTGCCGACGTCTACCTGTCGATCGCCGGCGGCCTGGAGACGCGCGAGCGCGCGGCCGACATCGGGGTGATCGCCGCAATTGTGTCCAGCCTGCGCAATCGCCCGCTTCCCACGGGATACGTCCTCGTCGGTGAGGTCGGGCTCACAGGGGAGGTGCGCGGGGTGCGCCGACTACGTGAACGTGTGAACGAAGCGGAAAAGCTCGGATACACACACGCGGTCATCCCGGCGGGGGCAGCGCTCCGCACCAAAATCGAACTCATCCCAGTAAAAACGGTGGAAGACGCAATGACAGCGTTGCAGCTCACGTAAAAAGGAGGAAGTGTGAACGACAACCGGATGGACAGATTGAATACAGCGGCCCAGGTCATGCGCAGTAAGCTCCCCGCCGTCCCCGAGATTGCGCTTGTCCTTGGCTCGGGGCTGTCCGAAGCGTTCAGGACGCCGGACGGCGGGACGAGGATCCCGTGGAAAGAAATCCCCGCGTTTCCGCTTCCCACCGTTGCCGGCCACGCTGGCGAATTTTGGGCGGGAGAGATCAACGGTAAGCGCGTTCTGATGCAGCGGGGACGTACCCATTTCTACGAGGGATACGGGATGGACGATGTCGTGTTCTCCACCCGGTTGTTCGCGCTCCTCGGGATTAAGATCATGATCGCGACGAACGCATCCGGCGCGATTAACCCGGAATTCAACGCCGGTGACCTTGTTCTGATCACCGATCACATCAACATGCTTGGCGAAAACCCGCTGCGGGGGCCCAACTTGGAGCAGTTGGGGCCGCGATTCCCGGACATGTCGGCCGCTTACTCACCGCGACTGCGTGCGATTGCCATCGCCGCCGCTCACACGGAGCAAATCGCCCTCAAACAGGGGGTGTATCTTGCCACGTTGGGACCGTCCTACGAAACCCCGGCTGAGATCGGAGCGTTCCGCACTCTGGGGGCCGATCTCGTGGGAATGTCAACTGTGCCCGAGGTGATCGTCGCCAATCACGCCGGTATCGAGGTGCTCGGGATCTCGTGCGCCACCAACCTCGCCGCCGGCGTGAATCCGGACGCCACTCTATCCCATGCCGAGGTGATCGAGACCACCCGCCGCAAGGGCGCGGAGATGCGCCGACTGATCTACGCGGTCATCTCCCAACTGTAACATTTATCACCAATTCACCGCCGCCACGCCGCGCGCTACGATCAAATGTGAAGGTCTCCATAGCGGTTTCTGCGTGCTCTGCGCCCCCGTAATGAACGCCGCTAGAAGTTTACGCAACCGGCTTCTCTTGCGCGTTAGTTTTCTCGGGGTATAATCTCGCCGCCGCGTCGGGGGGAGACCCCTGGCCCGGTTTATGTCTATTAAATCTAGGAGGTCTACGAGATGACCAACGGCCCAACGTTAAACCCATTTGAGATTTCTCAGCGCCAGCTCAACAAGGCGGCGGGAAAGCTCAGCCTCGATCCACATGTACACGCACTGCTGCGTGAGCCCCTCCGTATCCTGCAGGTACGGATTCCAGTAAAGATGGACGATGGAACCACAAAAGTGTTCACCGGATTCCGCGTTCAGTACAACGACGCACGCGGCCCGACAAAGGGCGGGATCAGATTTCATCCCGAGGAGACGATCGACACGGTAAAAGCCCTCGCGGCGTGGATGACATGGAAGTGCGCCGTGGTCGACATTCCTTACGGCGGCGCCAAGGGTGGCGTGATCTGCAACCCGAAAGAAATGTCGTCCGGTGAGCTGGAACGCCTTTCCCGCGGATACATCCGCGCAATCGGCCGATTCATCGGTCCGGAACGTGACATCCCCGCTCCGGATGTGTACACCACTCCGCAAATTATGGCGTGGATGATGGATGAGTATTCCAAGCTCGTGGGGTACAACACCCCTGGCGTGATTACCGGTAAGCCGATCCCGCTCGGCGGGTCCCTCGGCCGCGGTGACGCCACCGCCCGTGGTGCGATGTACACCATCATCGAAGCAGCGAAGGTAATTGGACTCGACCTCAAGGGCGCGACTGTCGCTGTCCAGGGATACGGAAACGCCGGTTATTTCGCGGCAAAGCTGATGCGCGAGATCCCGGGGAGCAAGATCGTAGCGGTGTCTGATTCCCGCGGCGGCGCCTACTC
>WFSM01000026.1 GCA_015485945.1 Candidatus Bipolaricaulota bacterium
TGGAAGTACGACCGAACGCGGTTTTTCAACACCGCGGCCTTGCCGACGTAGATCACCTTTCCCGCGGCATCACGCATCAGGTAGACCCCAGGCGCAGTGGGGAGTTGGGCAAGCTTTCGCTTTAGCCTATTCGTTGCCGTCATACCGACTCATGGTAGCGGGAGCGGCGGCGGGACTCAAGTTAGATAATTCGCTTCAGGCGAGAGTTTGGAGTGATGCCAGGGATGCGGCCGCGCTTGGCCACGGGTCGGCCCGCGATTTCCTTGATGTCAGCGGTGAAATCAATCGGGGGAGCGCTGGAGATGGCGCTTCCGACGCCAAACGCGTCCACCGGCGCACCCCTGTCGCGGAACAGCGTGATCCGCTCGGGATCGATCCCGCCGGAGACGACGATGTGCACGTGTGTGAACCCGGCCTGATCGAGCCGGGCGCGCACCTCCTTGACGAGTTCAGGTGTCACCCGGCCCCGTTCCGCCGGGGTGTCAAGCCGCACTCCCCACAACCGGTTTCCCAGCGCACGGGCAACGCGCAGGCTCTCTTCGGCTTCGTCCTTGAACGTATCCACGAGGGCGATTCGTTTGATGGTGGGATCAATGTGGCGGTCGAACGCCGCGGTCGCCTGCACCGTGTCCCCGATGCACAGGATGAGAGCGTGGGGGATCGTGCCCGACGGTTCGATGCCGGCGAGGCGCGCCCCAGCCGGGGTGGCGCATCCCTGACAGCCGCCGACAATCGCCGCGTATTCAAGGCGGGGAGCGACGTCGGGATGCACGTGTCGGGCACCGAAGTGCATCACCGGGATCGTGCCCGCCGCCGCCACGCACGCGCGCGCCGCGGTCGCCCACCCCGACTCGTGGGCTAACGTCCCGAGGATCGCCGTCTCGTAAATTCCAAACGACCGGTACGGCCCGCGGATCCGCAGCACCACCTCCTTTTCTCCCATCGCCTCCCCCTCGGCGAGCCCCCACACATCGCTATCGGCAGAAAGGGCGTGGGCGAGGAGTGCCTCCACCTCGCGCATTCCGCACAGGATCCCGGCGCGAGCGGGAAAGATCTCCATCGTCACCTGTGGATTGGGCCCCTCCTGTTCGAGGATACGATGGGCATTCAAGAAGTAGATGTCGGCAGTATCGCCGGTCAAGATCGGGCTCGACGGGGCAAACCGGTCATCAGTCATCGCTTCTCCTTGAGGATGCGAGCGCCGAGGATTTTCTCCATGTGTCGCAGCGCGAACGCGTGTGCATTGGGGTCAAACGACGCGACGCAACTTTCCGGGACTACAACGCGGTAATCGCGGTTGCGGGCGTCAGCGACGGTGTGGAGCACGCAGATATCAGTGCACACTCCGCATACGATTAACTCCTCCACTCTGAGTTTCTTGAGGAGAGCGTCGAGGTCAGTCCCAAAGAACGCACTGTAGCGGCGCTTTTGGATCAGGACCCCACGCTGCAGATAGGACTGTAACTCGGGGATAATTTGTGCTTCTTCACTTCCGCGCAGGCAATGCGGCGGGAATACCTCAAACTCGGAATCAGTCGGCTCGTGGGTATCGGCGGTAAAGAACAGAGTGCTTCCCGCGGCGAGTTCGTGCTCGATCAACTCCCGGATCGGAGCGATCACCCCTCGTGCCTCCTCGCCGCAGAACAGCGGATGTCCCGGTTCGAGAAACCCACGCTGCATATCGATAACGATCACCGCGCGCCGCTCGCTCACGTTACCCCCTCCTACCGCGATAATAGGATGCCCCTGTGGCGATTGCAACGCACACAATTTCCATACAGATTCTTTAACCCCTCTTCACGGGTCGCGGGTACAGTGCATAATGACAAGAAGCAAGAGATAACCGCACCTCCTTGCCAACCAGCCCAGGAAGACCCACATCGCGTGGGTCTTCCGTCTATTGCGATGGGGTACAGTTTCGGGTATAGTGTTGATGTTCCATAGGTTGTGATCACTAAGTGAGCAAGTTTATCAAACAGTATCTGTTCTTTTGGCTCAATCGGTCGATCTCCCTTGCCAAAAAGCATAATCTTGATCCGCGCGTGTTTATCGTGCTATCTGCAGTGGGAATGGTGATTCATGCTCTCTACTACCTTCCGTGGTTCAAAGGGGGAACGGTCGACCTCGCGTTTCTCGTGTCGCTGCGTTTTCTCGCCGTAGTCGGGCCCGCATACATCATAATCAAAGGGAGAAAGATCGCCCCTGCGCTCAACACGGCGTTCGTCATCAGCTGGACAGTGAGCACCGCCTGGCACGTTTGCTATTACGTGTACCTGTGACGGGTTGATCCCGAACGTACCTCAGTTATAATCTAGTTTGCAAGCGATTCGGGGACGTAGCTCTAACTGGGAGAGCGCCTGCCTTGCACGCAGGAGGTTGGCGGTTCGAATCCGCTCGTCTCCATTACCCCTCCGTTAGGACTAAGGATGTCGCTGTTGGTTCCCTACGCTGTTTGATATAATAATTACGCAGTAACCTTGGTTGATATTCTGTGGCCTGAGGGAGCCAATAGATGAGGGGCTGTATGCTAGTGTGACTGATTGGATTTACTTAAGGTACCGCTTTAGATCTCGATAAAAGTTTTCGTGCCCCCCAATTGCCAACAGGTAAATGACTGCTTGGGATTCATCTACTGTGTAGGCGAGCAGGTATAATTGTCCTAGGTGCGTAAACTTATGAACTCGAACTCCTATTAAATCACCCGCTTTGGGTTCTCCCAGTGCGGGATTTTCACAGATCAACTTAACCTGTGCGTCTAGCTCAAGACGTAATGGCGATGGCAGTTTTTTCTTGATTCGGTTGAACTTTGGATAAGCGAGAGGAGTGAACGCCACAGGATTTTAGCCGTAAGTGTAGGGTTCAACTTCGCCGCGTTTGACACCATCTAACGCCTCTAAAATATCAGCATGAAACTGGGGATGAATTGTTTTATAATGCTCGATGAAGCTTTCCAATGCCATTTGCACGATAGAACTCACACTGCGCCTTTCCATGCGCGCGATATCCTCTACCTCTCGCCGCAGTTCCGGGGGGACTTTTGCGGCTATCCCTGTTTTGCCCATGTTGATTCCTCCTTTTAAAAATAGTCTAACCATTGCGGTATACGAAGTCAACGCCGTTAACCATAGTGAACTCCAGTGCGGCGGTATTACGGCGAAAAAGATGTACACCCGGCGTGCTAAGTTTGATCGGCGGGTAATGTGGTTTCTCCAGCTATGGATACGTCAAGACGAAAGTTACCTTCTAGATTACAGCATTTTCATCGTTTTGCATATTTCTGCTTTTCATACCTCAATCCAGTGCGGTTCGAGAAGTTCAGGATCTAACGCCCCAGTGGCAGCGCGGCTGACGATCGCATCCATCTTTTGTGTGTTCTGCCAGCGGGCGAGGCGGTCGGTGAGCGGCCCCTTCCCGATGGCTTCTGCACCGGTGATCGCTCCAGCGGCGAATGCATCCGCCAACTTCTCGCGAAACCGCGGCTCACGGGTCAGATGATGGTCGATGATCGTGACAGATGCTCGCGTTTCTTCCACCGCCCACGTGCAGTTGCGGATCGCACGGGCGAGGGTGTCTTTCGACTGAAACGGGCCGAGGAGGTAGGTCGCTGGACCGTCGAGGATCAATACATCGGGCTTTTCTTCGATAATCCACGCGGCGTAGTCCTCGATGATCGGTCCCTGCAGATCGGACGAATAGACGAGCTTCTTGCCGCCGTGTTCCACTACCATTCCCAGGACCCAACCCGGCGAAGCATACTCGATCCCGTGAAACAGGGGCGCGGTGAACCGCACCGTAGTGCCCCCGATTGTAAACGTGCGACCGTCCACGAAGGCGATACGCCCATTGAACCCCGCCGCATCCACCCACGGACCCTGGGCCCACAGTTGCATCAACCCGACGAACCGCTTGCGCCATTTGGCGAGAAGCTCGGCACGCCGGTTCGACTGCGCGGCAAGAGGAAGCGCGCCCACCGGGTCGGGAAACTCCGTTTGCATTGGTGATTTCTCCCGATATGGGACTCCGTCGTATTCAGCGATGGATGACAGAAACGCCCGTGCCCGGTCCCACTGCGAATGGTTGATCCAGCGGTTTGGGTCCTTGATCCACAGGGTCTTGTCGGAGAAGAGCTCCGGAATATCAGGGCGGAAGTGGTCGTAGTGATAATGAGTGATGACAATGTGAGTTGCACCTTGTGCCGCGGCGGTGATGGCCCGCGTGGCGAGATCCAGGTAGTAGGTCTTGAGCGCATCCGGAGCGGGATAGCGCGGCTGCATAATGGCCACGCCGGGATCGATGAGGAGCGACATATCCGGAGTGCGCACGAGGACGCACATCGACTTCGCCCCAAACGAATCGAACCAAACCGGTCTTAGCTCCATCTCATGCTTCCCCCCTCGGCGAGAAAGATGCCCCCGCACGTAGCGTCACACCTTGTGTGCGACGGCACCCTCATTCCCCGATGATCTTAATCAACACCCGCTTCCTCCGCCGGCCGTCGAACTCGCCGTAGAAGATCTGCTCCCAGGGCCCGAAGTCGAGCTTGCCGTCGGTGATCGCCACCACCACCTCGCGTCCCATGATCTGGCGTTTCAGATGTGCGTCACCGTTGTCCTCACCGGTGCGGTTGTGACGGTAGCGGGAGATCGGGGCATGCGGGGCAAGCCCCTCTAGCCAGTCCTCGTAGTCGGCGAGTAATCCGGGTTCGTCGTCGTTGATGTACACGCTCGCCGTGATGTGCATCGCGTTCACCAAACACAGGCCCTCTTTTACACCGCTTTCTCGCACTGCCGCCTCCACCTGCGGGGTGATGTTGATGAACGCCCGCCTGGTCGGGGTCTCGAACCACAGTTCCTTGCGGTAACTCTTCATCGGTGTTCCTCCTTATTATCTAGTTAAATGAATATCCTGAAGGAACGAGATAAAATCCATACAACACAATGTGAA
>WFSM01000027.1 GCA_015485945.1 Candidatus Bipolaricaulota bacterium
CTGTCCCGATTCCGAGTTCACGCCGCGGATCCCATACCGGCGGACGTTGGAACAACTCCAAATTCACCCCGAACGGAAGCACGTGAATCGGACGACGCACCCCGTAGCTTAACAACGCCTCTTTCATTGGGGTGGACGGAGCGGTTATCACCGTACACCGATTGCAGAACGCCGCGGTCAGTTCCTCGGTCGTCCGTTTCGGCGGCCGCAGCGGGAACGGGAGATAGTGGCGATATTCGACGAGGTGGGTATGGTACGTGTGCACGTGTGGGATGTGATACCGCAGTGCCGCACCCAGCGCGACAAGGCCGAGGGAGAACGGTGTATGGCTGTGGATGATATCGAGGCGCTTGAACGTACGTGCCGCCCGCCGGTTGTAGGGAAGGGCAACGCGGCTCGCAGCGTTAAACAGAAACCGCCGCGATCGGAACCGGTACACACGTTCCTCCTTATTATCCCGTGCCCCGATGTACGCGGGGACGTATACGTACACCTCATGTCCCCGCCGTTCGAGCTCCTGCTTGAGCCACGATACCACGGTCGTCACCCCGCTTATCTCCGGAAGATACGCATCGGAGAACAAACCAATTCTCATGATCTCTCCTTTTTGTACACAAGCGTTCCCCCGACGAACGTCATCATGACCGTAATGTTGGAAATGCGGTTGGGGACGGCACTGGGATCGGAATCGAGCACGACAATATCGGCGTCCATTCCCGGTGCGAGCGTTCCGGTTTTGGTTTCCATCCTCGCGAGATACGCCCCGGCGGCGGTGTAGGCGCGGATTGTCGCGGCCACGGGCAGGCGCTGCCCAGGGTGGGGCGCGGTTACCGCGGCATGGATCCCGTACAGCGGGGATAACGGCATGCAGTCGGACCCAAACGCAAGCGGGATATCGGCGGCGAGGACGGCGCGGTGCGGATCGATGCGACGGTCACGATCGGGGCCTAACTGTGTTTCGTACATCCCGCCGTGGCCGGACCAGTTCGCCGCGAAGTTGGGCTGCATTGAGGCGCACAGGCCCAATTTCGCGGCACGCACTAGTTGACCCTCGTCGGGGAGCTCAAAGTGTTCGATGCGATGACGCAGCTCGGGGTTCGTCCCTGCTTGTGCGTGTACGCGTAGCACCTGCTCGATCGCTCGATCCCCGATCGCGTGGACCGCAGTCTGCAGTCCGGCGGCATCCGCCGTCGCGATCAGGCGGCGGAGCTCATCATCGGAGTAGATAAGGGTGCCATGTCCGCCCTCGATGTACGGTTCGCGCACCGCTGCGGTTTGAGCGCCGACAGACCCGTCGGCGAATAGCTTCACGCCACCGATGTGTACCCACTCATCCCCAAATCCAGATTCGATTCCCAATGTTCGCAGGTGATCAAGCGCGCTTACCTCCGGATACAGGATGATGTGCAGGTCAAGTTCACCCCGCGTGCGCATGAACGGGCGCCACTCCGGGGGAGCGGCCATGGCGTGGGCGGACGTGATTCCCAGCGTGTGTGCCTGGTGGGCAGCCGCGTGCAGCGCGTCAACCATCGTCGCTTCATCGGGAGCACCGGCACGGAGCAGCACCATCATGGCATCTTCGCGCACGGTGCCGGTATGGGCATCCGCTTGATCGGAGGGGACAGATGGCGGGAGAAACTGGAGGGCAGTGGTGTTGGCGGTGAGGAGGTGTCCATCCACGCGGACGGCGATGATCGGGTTGCGGCGGGACGCACGATCAAGTTCCGCGCGGGAAAGGTAGCTGTGATCAGACCATCCACTCTCATCCCATCCCCGCCCGATCACCCATTCCCCGGGGCCGCGGGCCCGGCACGCCGTGGCGAGGGCGGCGATAACGTGCGCACGGGGCAGGCCGACGAGATCAACGCTGAACCCGATCCGCGTCAGGCCAGTATTGATCAAGTGGGTGTGCGCGTCGATGAACCCGGGTAGGACAGCGGCACCGGCGAGATCGATGACCCGCGTGCGGGCACTCGCATGTGCAATGACCTCATCCTGTTGACCGATACTAATGATCCCGTCCCGTCCAAACGCGATCGCCTCCGCGCCGGGCACCGTGGGGAATATTCCCGTGATCAGGATCGTCTCCGCCCCGTCCATCGTGCCCTAATTCTAGAGTAATCAGGAACCAGGAGCAACGGGGGATATTAAGACGGGAACGGTTTGCTGCTGATATTGTGAGGTTTGTGCCCCGGTTCATTCCACCAGGATAGGCAGGGACAGTCAAGCACAACGCCAATGTTGCCCCTGCCGACGATGGGGATCACTGCGCCTGCACTGCCGCATACAGCAGCTCCAAAAACCGCTCCCGCGATGCCTCGAGCACGACGTCGACATTTGGGGTGTTGTTAGTCACTCCGAAGTGGTCGACCACGGTCGCTCCCCGTGTGAGCTCGCTTTTTGTCTCGATCTCCACGTGAAGGCGACGGGTGACGGTTGCCACCCGGGGATCGATCGCCACCGCCATCGCGATCGGATCGGGGAGATCAAATCCCGCAAGCATCAAATGTTCGCGGCCAAAGTCGCGCAGCCGGCGTTGGATCGACACACAAAACTCACCGAGCGGGGAGACGCGCTGCAATCGATCGGCATCAGCGTCGGTGAACACCGCGTACCGTTGCGAGATATCCCATCCGACCATTGTGATCGGGATGCCTGACTCGAATACGATTTTAGCCGCCTCGGGGTCGACCCAGATGTTGTACTCCGCCGCCGGAACCACGTTTCCGTGTCCAAGGCCGATTCCCCCCATCACCACGCACCGATTGACCAGTCGGGCGATCTCCGGAGCGCGTGTGATTGCGACCGCCACGTTGGTGAGCGGGCCGATGGTGACAAGGGTGATCTCGCCGGCGAGCCTGGTGATCGTATCGATGATTACATCGACCGCGTGTCCGGGCGCGGGCGTACGTCCGGATAGGGGCAGCCCGATGTCGCCCATCCCATCCGCGCCATGTACGAACTGCGCCGTTTCCAGCGGGCGCAGGAGCGGCTTGGCAATCCCAGTGTACACCGGCACACCGCCGCCGCACTGTTCCACGGTGTACAAGGCGTTTTGCACGCCCTGGTTGACCGGGACGTTACCCGCCACTACGGTGATCGCCTCCACCGCGATGTCCGGCGCGGTGAGTGCCATCACCAGAGCGACGGCGTCATCGGACGCGGTGTCAGTATCGATGATGAAGTGCCGCATCAATCCTCCCTTTAGTGCCGCAGATGCATACAGCGTAGCGGATCGCGTCCCCGCGGGCAACCCACCTCGCCGTTGTTGTGGTCATCTGGTATCATCCTGCACCATGAGAGGGGGAACCGAGTTGAAGGTTGTAATTGTATTGCTGGTGGTAGTTGTAGTTGTCGCCGGCGGTGTCGCTGCCGCCGGTTCCGCCGCTGAGGTAGTGTGGGACGCAAGCCGACCGCTGACATGGTCCGATTTTCGCGGGCTCCCGCCGCAAACACCAACTGCAGAGGCGGCGATGATCGATATGCGGATAAGTTGGCGAGTTGCGTACACTATTGTTTACGACCCGCTGCGGCGAATGTGGTCCGGAACGATTGATCAGGCCGGAGTTACGGTGGCGAACACCATGGATCCACGTGCATCGTGGGTGCGCCCCGGGGCTGCAACCCCCGCGTTGCTCGATCACGAGCAGCACCACTTTGACCTGAACGAAGTGTACGCGCGCATGCTTGTGTCCGCCATTACCGGGGTATCGGCATCTGGGGCGACGAAGAATGCCGTCGATGCCCACTTGCACCAGCTGATTGCCGCTGCTGGCTCCCGGGTCTTGGACGCCCTTAAAGTAATGCAGCGTGGGTATGACGATCAGACTGGGCATGGCACACATCTTGTACAGCAACGCGCGTGGGATGAGCAGATCGCGGCATGGCTTTGCACACCGGATGCCGCTCCCGCCACCGCCGCGGATGCGCGCGCGGTTTTATCTGGTAAAATGGCGATAGGGGATCGAGGATGATCAGAGTAAGATTCGCTCCCAGTCCGACCGGTTATTTGCACGTTGGTGGGGCGCGTACCGCCCTGTTCAACTGGCTGTTTGCCCGTCATAACGAGGGCGTGTTCGTGTTGCGCATCGAGGACACCGACCGCGAGCGCTCGACTGACGCGTCGATCGCCCAGATTATTGAGGCGATGCGCTGGCTCGGGCTCGACTGGGACGAGTACTACCGCCAGACTGACCGCACCGCGATTCATCAGCAGGCCGCAGAGTCATTGCTGGAGGGAAGCCGCGCCTACGAAAAAGACGGGGCGTGGTGGTTCCGCGTCCCGACTGACGGGGAGACGGTGGTCCACGATGATCTCCTTGGGGACGTTGCATACCAGAACTCGCAGCTCAAAGACTTCGTCATCCGCCGATCCGACGGGAGTTTCGTGTACAACTTTGTGGTGGTGGTGGACGACGCCGACATGGGAATCACGCACGTAATCCGCGGTGATGATCATCTGAACAACACTCCCAAGCAGATCCTCCTTTACAATGCGCTCGGGCGGTCACTCCCGCATTTCGTCCACCTCCCGATGATCCTCGGGCCGGATCGCACTCGGCTCTCCAAACGGCACGGCGTGACGTCGGTCCTCGAGTACCGCCAGCGCGGGTTTCTTCCCGACGCGCTCGTCAATTTTCTTGCCCGCCTCGGCTGGTCGCATGGGGACCAGGAATTTTTCACCCGCGACGAGCTGATCGAGCTATTTTCGCTTGGCCACATTGGGAAATCAGCGGCGGTGTTCGACGATGAGAAGCTGCATTGGCTGAACCAACAACACATGAAGGCCGTCGATCCAACACGGCTCGTGGATCTGGTGGCTCCGTTTGTGCGTGCTGAGGGCAAGATTACCGACGAGATGTGGGACAAGATCGATCGTGACCAGCTCGTTCGCGCGGTGGAGATACTCCGCCATCGCTGTAAAACTCTGGTCGATCTTGCTCGTGTCGTCGAGATTGTGTTTCCCGTTCCGCTTGATCGCGAGGAGGAGATTGAGCTGACCGATCGCCAGCGGGAACTGATCGCAGCGTTAATCGACGTGTTTTCCGCATTGTCTGACTTCACCTCTGCGACAGTAGAGCGCGCGATGCGTGATACCCTCGCCGCCCACGGGGCAAAGCTGAAGGAAGTGGGACATGCGTGTCGGATGGCCGTAACCGGCAGGAAAGTCGGTCCGGGCCTGTTTGAGACGATCGCCCTTGTCGGGCAAGATATCACGATCGCGCGGTTGCGCGCGGTGCTTACGGGAGGAAACCGTTAATGAGAACCGTATTAATTACCACGTTAATCGTGGCCGTTATCGGGGTTGTGGGGCTGTCTGCAACTGCCGATCTGCAGTATGTCAATTCCATCCTTGATCTCACGTCGTTGTTCATGCCGCAGGCGATTCAGTTGGCCTCCCCGCCGGCGAATGTCACGCTTCCGGCGGACGCATCCGGCACTCCGAGCTATGGGGTAATCCCGCTCAACAAGCAGGAGTTTCCGGCACTCATCGTGCGCGGTAAAAATACGGTGACACTGTACGTACGGCGCGAGGCCGACGCCGCGTTCACCCTGATCCCGTGGACCAACACGTTTCCCTCCGGACAACGCGTTGCCGAGTTTTCCGTGGATGTGTCGTACACGAGCGGGCGGGAACCGTACAACTTGTTCGCGATTTGGGATCCGGGATACCCGAGCGTGCTTGTGTACGCGCGTGATTGCTACCGCGCCGGTGAGATCACTCTCAACGGAAAGACGTATAAAATCGCCGTTGTCGACGAAAATACGAACGGACGCTACGACGATCTTGCCAACGGCACGTTGTTCATCGATGTCAACCAAGACGGGAAACTTCTCACAACGCGTGATTCAAATGAGCGGTTTACACTGTCGTCCCCGTTCAACCTTGGGGACAAGGCGGTGTACGCCGTGAAATCGGTGAGCGCGGATGGTGCTCACATTGTGATTGAAAAGAGCGCCAAATGGGTCCCGTTCAAGCCGTCGCTCGCGGTCGGCGCTGT
The DNA here is from genome assembly GCA_015485945.1 of Candidatus Bipolaricaulota bacterium. GTDB lineage: Bacteria > Bipolaricaulota > Bipolaricaulia > UBA7950 > UBA9294 > S016-54. Next base: position 6,003 of record WFSM01000027.1, read on the forward strand.
AGCGCCCGATTTCTCGGGGACGACAAACACCGGCGCCAAGGTATCATTGTCCAAGCTCAAGGGGAAGATCGTGGTTCTTGATTTCTGGGCGAGCTGGTGTGCCCCGTGTGTCGCCGAGCTGCCGAATGTAAAAGCTCTTGCCGACCAGCACCGTGGTGATGGGCTTGTCGTTCTTGGGATTAACCTCGACCACAGCCACGATGCGTTCACCACCGCGGTCACCCAGTACAAGCTCGATTACCCCCAGATCTACGACGGGGCCGAGGGGCAGATCGCAGATCTGTATAGGATAACGGCGATTCCAATGACCTATCTCATCGGCAGAGATGGAAAAATCATCGCCAAGGGCCTGCGTGGTGACGCGCTGCGGCAGGCGGTGGAGAAGGCACTCGCGGCGACCTCGGGCTAGAAAGGAGCAGTGTGGCGAAACTGACGCTTGCGATCCTGATCATAGCAGTGATCAGTGTAACCGTGCTTAGTCAGACTCCTGTGCTTACATTTTCCGTGGAGCCGACTACCGTATATCTCGCCCCTGGGCGGGCGGCGCAGTTCCAAGTCATTGCCACCAGTGGTGCGGCGTACACCGCCGACGACGTTGAGGTCTCGTTTACCATTCCACCCGGTCTGTCTGTGACTCCGCAGACGGGAACCATCGCCAAGATCGCTCCGTTCACGAAGGGGAAGCTGGCATTTTCCGTTACCGCCACTGCCGACCTCCCCCCCGGGAAATACACGATTACAGCCGCTGTTCTCTACACGTATTGCACAGCGACCAACTGCTTTCAGCTTGAAGATTCGTTGACCATCCCCGTACGGGTGACGGCGGAACTCACCGGCCCGGTTGCAACCACGAAGTCAGCCACGTTGCCGCCGTGGGCGCTCCCTACGCTCGGGCTCGTCCTCCTCGGGGTGGGAATCGGATTGTGGACGCGGGGAATAAAGGCACCGATCTACTTCGTGCTGCTGTTGTTCGTTATCGGTGGGTTTGTGTACGGAATCAAGCTGAGGCAGCCGGAACAGGCGCAGGGGATAGCATCCGTTCTGTGCACATCGTGCGTAGGAATCGAGGCGGTGCAGCACGCCCCCCCCCACCTGTCGGACGCGGCGCGCGCTGCGCTGAAGCAAATCACTTCCAACATCGACCTCGTCGTGTTCTACGCACCGTGGTGTCACACATGCCCGTACGCCGAGGCAATGGTAAAGGACGTAGCGGCGATCAACCCACACGTCAAGTACACGTTCGTCGATGTAAGTGTTGACCGTGCCCGTGCCGCCCAGGCCGGAGTGATCCGCAACAACCGCACGATCGTGCCCGCGATCATGCGCGCGGACACCGGCGCCGTGATCTTCGGGATTCGCGATCTCGAACCACGCCTGCTGCAACTGCTGGGGGTGGGGAAATGAACGTACGGCTGTCGTTGATGCGCCGCATCAGCCAGGGGTTTGGGCTCCTGTTGGGCCTGTTCGGATTCACCGGAATCGGAATGACGCACATCATCTTCCCCGGACTGCACTGCTACGCGTGCCCACTTGCAGTTACCATCTGCCCGATTGGGTTGGCGCAGAATCTCGTGATCTACGGGACCGTCCCCTACTTTTGGGTGGCGACGATCGTTGCGTACGGCATCCTCGCCGGGCGCGGGTTCTGCGGCTGGTTCTGTCCGTTCGGAACGCTGAATGACCTGCTGTCGTTCCGCAAGGTGCGCATCAACGGGATCGCATCCTACTCCAAGTACGCCGTCCTCATTGGGACGATTATCGCGGCGTGGATGTTCGCCGACACGATGTTCTGCAAAGTATGCCCGGTCGGGGGGCTGGAGGCATCGATCCCGTACCTGTTCCTCGGGGTGGCGTCGGTCAACCGCCCATTTTTGCTGCACTTGGGGGTGTTGGTGGCGGTGTTGGCGGGAATGGTGATTATCTCGCGGTTCTGGTGCCGCTACCTGTGCCCGATGGGCGCAATTTTGTCCCTGTTCAACCGGATTAGTTTTCTCCATTTGACGCTGAACCCCAACCGGTGCTCGTGGTGCGGCGACTGCGCAAAGGCGTGCCCGATGGGATTGCAACCACAAGAAGAATACGACTCGCACAACTGTACGAAGTGCGGCGAGTGCACAACCGTCTGTACGATGGACGCCATTCAGCTTACTTTTTCGCCCCAGGTGGAACGCTCACGCCGTGTGATCCCACTATTGCTTAACCGCGAGCACGATCAGGGCGGTAGCTAGGCTGATTAGAACCGCGATCCCGACCGCAACAGCAACTTCCTCCCATCCGCCCCCCGTGTAGGCGACGATGTGCGTCTGTGCGGATACGGCAGCGATCGCTGTCGCCACTCGGGTTCCCGGTCGCTGTGGATCCTCCAGCTGCACAAGGATGGTATACGTGCCGGATGGTCCGGCGTGCGTGTCGAGCCAGCCGATCACGTTCTTTCCTGGAACGATATCCAACGGTCCGGCAATGAGGGATGCCTTTCCCGGTGATAGTTGCATAGTCAGGGATGCGGCGTTCGGGCGCCGCGCGTAATACACGGTCCCGTCGGGACCCACCACTTGAACGAACACGAGATACTTCCCGCCGGTAGTAGCGGACAGGATGACCGCTACCTCGTTGTGCACTGGCACCGGAGCGAAGGAGAGATGGACCGCTTCCGTGGGGTGGGTTGGGACCGGTCCCGTGGCGACGACGAATCGATCGATCGTGTACGCCCCGAACACACCGCGGTTTAGGGTGGTCCGTATCCCGCGGGGATCATGTACGTCGCGGTTGTAGGGATCGGTGATCGTGTACGTCGTTCCCACCACGCCGGTGATCACTACCCAGTGACAGTTCTCGGTTTTCGCCGTCGTGCCGTGACAATGTGCGCCCCAGTGCACTCCAGCGATCACCGGATATCCATGCGCCAGCGCGCTGTCGATCAGGGAACGTGAAGTGGAATCAAGGCCAGTTGTGGCGCTGTTGGTGTGCCCGGACAGGGTGATCCAAGGAATAGCGGTCCACTCCAGGCAGCATTTCCCCACGCGATCGGTGGCGCAGCGGCCATATCCGCCGTGGGCACGCAGCCAATCGTTCAGAATGCCGGGATCCATTCCAGTGCGGACCTTGCCGGTGTCCGACTCCGCTGCGGGGATGGTCAGTTTTATCCCGTAGTAGTCAAGGACAGCGGCGAGCGAGGTGATCAAACATCCGGCTGTTTCGATACGGTCCGGGCATCCGTTCGTTCCCATTGGATAGGCGCCCCAATACCCGTGGGAATCGCGGTACGCCTGGTTGAACCCGGGAATCGGCAGCGCCTGTGCGAATAGCGGAACGATAACCAATATAAGAATTAGTGCCGTGGACAACAGTGCGGTTGCTGTGACCTTGCGGTTCATCATGCTGATCACCTCCCGGCGTGGTTCCTGATACCGGCGGCGGCGATCATACCGGTCACCGCAGAATACACGATCCCGCGGGAGTGTCCGGAGGAGTCGCCGGCGACGAAAAATCCGGGAACCTGCGTTTCCATCTCGTTTGTCACCGGGTAGCGTGTATCGTAGAACTTGATCTCCGGGGCGTACAGGAAGGTGTTGTCCGCGGTCAGTCCCGGGATGATGTTATTGAGCTGCTCCAGACCCTCACGTAGATTCACCGCTACCCGATCGGGCAACGCCATCGAGATGTCACCCGGGGTGGCGTCGGTGAGGGTGGGGGAGATCGTAGCGCGGCGAAGGCGGTCCGCGGTCGACCGTCGCCCGCGGTTCAAGTCCTTCAGGCGCTGGATGATCGGGCGGCCACCTCCGATCGTCGTCGCCAATTTAGCGATCGCGCGGCCGTACTCAGTGGTGTCCTCCACCGGATCGGTAAGCTCAATGTGGGACAGGAGGGCGAAGTTGGTGTTCTCGGTCTTGACGTCGTTCTCCGCGTGCCCGTTGACAAGCGAAAATTCCTCATACTTTTCCCGCACCACGAATCCACGCGGATTCGTGCAGAACGTACGCACCATATCATCGTAGGTGGCGGTGCGTACGCGCAGCTTGGCGTCGTACATCACCCGTTCGATCGGGGTGTACAGCTCAGCGGGGAACTCAACGCGAACTCCAACGTCGATCGGCCCGTATTCCGTCTCGATTCCCAGCTGCAGTGCTTCCTCCCGTAGCCAGTACGCGCCGGCACGGCCCGGGGCGGCGATTACGTACCGGGCGGAGATTGTCTCCGCGCCGTGGAGGATGAAGCGGTCATCAGTCCGCTCGATGCGGGTGATACGGTTCCCAAGCGACGCTTCGATCCCGTGAGAACGCAGATGCTCCCAGAATCGTTCCACCACCTTGCGCACCGGCGTGGTGCCCATGTGGCGTTGCCGCCCGCTGATAAATTCAATTCCGTACCGGCTTGCCGCTTTTTTTAACGCCATGAGGGCGTCGGCGTTTTCGCCCGAGTACTTTTTCGGCGCACCAAACCGGGTGAACGTGGCATCGATGCGGTCGATATAGTCCTGAATTTCCTCCGGAGTGCGGCCGATGCTTGCGGGATCACCGCCGATCTTGGGTGTGAGGTTGAGCTTTCCGTCGGAGAACGCGCCCGCGCCGCCAACCCCAAACGCGATGTGAGTGCGGCGGGCGACCTCCGGACCACGGTCGATAACCACTGTGGTCAGCCCGCTTTCGATGAGGACATCAGCGGCAAACAGCCCGGCGGGGCCGGCGCCGATGATCGCAACGTCTGCTTGTTTCATAACACCTCCATCAACCGGGACAGGGCGTCAATTTCAACGTCAGGGTGGATTGAGTCCACCAGTTCGGTGTTGGTCGGGTGCTTCACCCACACGCAGTGCAACCCGGCACGTTTCGCCCCGATCACGTCCATCGCGTAGGAGTCGCCGATGTACACTGCCGTGTCCGCAGTCCCTCCGAGGCGGGCAAGGGCGATGGTAAACACCCGTGGGTCGGGTTTGTAGATCCCAACGTCACCGGCAACAACAACCGTGTCGAAATACGAGGTGAGTCCAAGGCGGTGGATCTTCGGCCACTGCATCTCGCTCGGACCGTTCGTGAGCAGCCCAAGCTGGAACCGCGGCCGAAGTGCGGTAAGGATGGAAACGGCGTCCGGGTCGAGCTCTAAACTAGGGAGGCGAATATCGATGTACATATCCCCGAGGCGACGCGCCAGTTCAGGATCATCGATCCCGTGGTCCGCGAGCAACCGGATCCAAATGCGCGCCCGGAACGGGATGTCCGACTGCACCTGTTCCTCGGCGTGCCACAGCTCCAGATACCGAGCGGCGGCGACGGTGAGATCGCCGAGTGTATCCGGCGGAAAACCGGCCTGATTCAATGTCGCAGCGAGCGCGTCAGCAGTTGTGATCCGGTAGCGGCACAAGGTGCCATCGAGATCGAAAATGACGGTGCGCAGATTGGCAAACTGCATCGGTTGATAAGCCCCTCTTCGTTTCTTATCCTCTGGCGAACGCTATTCCCATGCGGCCAGCGACAAATGGTAGGGGCGGCTGGTTGCAAAGTCAAGGAGGGATGATGCGCATCATCAGTGGCACCAGGAAGGGAAGAAAACTCGTAGATTGGGAGGAGAAGGGGATCCGCCCGATGCGCGATTTCGTGCGCAGCGCCCTGTTCAACATCATCGCCGATCTCGTTCCCGACGCCCGGTTTTTGGATCTGTTCTGCGGTACCGGAAGCGTGGGGCTGGAAGCGCTGTCCCGTGGGGCGCGGGAGTGCGCGTTCATTGACCGCTCTGCCGTTGCATGTGGAATCACCCGTCGCAACTTGGAAAAACTTGGACTTCTTGCGCAGGCACAGGTATTGCAGGCTGATTTCCTCGCCGGGATCGACCACTTCGCCCGACGGGGGCGTCGGTTTGAGTTGGCGTTTGTCGGTCCGCCGTATGGGAAAGGGCTCGCCGCTGCCGCCCTCGCTCGCATTGGAGCAGGGGACGTTCTTGCTCCGGACGCCGTGGTGGTGACGGAAATCTCCAAGCAGGACAAAGTCGCCGCGGATTACGGCGTTCTCACCCGTATCGATCGCCGCGGGTACGGAGACAACGTACTTGTGTTCTACCGGGCGTCTCTGTCACCGCCAGTTGGCCGTAACGGTACGATCGGCTAACATGAAGAAATATTTAACAGGAGGAGAGAGATGCCGGAACGACTAATCCTTATCACCAACGACGATGGCGTAAATGCCCCCGGGTTAATGGCCTTGAAAGAAGAGCTTGGTCACGTGGCGCGGGTAGAGGTGTACGCGCCGGACCGCAATTGGTCGGCGGCGAGCCGGACAATGACGTTTCACAAGCCGCTGCGTGTTGATCGCGTGCAGCTGCTCGACGGGACAGTGGGCCACGTGACGAGTGGAACGCCGTCTGACTGTGTGTCATTGGCGCTGCTTGGCCTGCTCGATACCCGCCCCAATCTCGTTGTATCCGGGATTAACGCCGGGTTAAACGTGGGTCAGGACATCACGTATTCTGGCACGGTCGCCGCCGCAATGGAGGGCGTGCGCAGCGGTATCCCGTCGGTGGCAATGTCGCTTGACGTTGGGGTAGATCCACGCCCCGACGCTGACTATGGGTTGGCGGCCCGGTTCGCGGCGAAACTGGCGGCATTTCTGTTGGAGAACCCCTCACTGCCCAAGGGCATCCTGCTCAATGTGAACGTTCCCGCTGGGACACGGGGGAGAAATCCACAGGTGAAGCTCACCCGCCTCGGAGGATTGGCGTACAAGAACTACCTCGTCACTGGCAAGGACCCGCGTGGCCGCAGCTATTATTGGATCACCGGCGATCCGCTCACCGATGTCCCGCCCGAGGAGGAAGGGACCGATATTTGGGCGATCGCCAACGGACTTATCTCCATTACCCCGATCCACCTCGACATGACCGAGTATTCACTGCTGGAAAAGTTAGAGGGGTGGGAGAACCATCCCTGGTTTTCCGGGGATTAGGCGCGGACGATGGTCCAGATCCCGATGCCGATGAACAGGGCCCCGGCTACGTAATGAACTATCTTAAATCCTGATTCTGGAACCGTTCGCAGGAGAAACCATCCGGCGCCGACGGCAAGCGCAGTGGACAGCAATAACGCGCTCCCTGCCCCGATGAGGACAGCGATGGGAGCGTTAAATCTGTCAGTGAGGCTCAGAATGGCAATCTGTGTCTTGTCACCGAATTCAGCGAGAAATACAGCGGCGAATGTAGTCACCACAATTTTCCACATTTGTCCTCCTTAAGCAATTGCAGTGTTGCCCGAATTGCGGGTTAGCCGTAGACTGGCACTCGGGTGATTCCGAATGCGGGGCAGAACCTATTATCAATATTACACGAACGTCATCTATTCGACACCGGAGCACTGTCTGGCATTGCACGGGAGGATTGCACGTGACCCAAGCGCGTTTGCTCCGGCCACGGACGGGTGTGTACACCGTATTCTCGCGTTCTCCCACAAGGAACTTTCCCATCACCGCGAGCAGGAGCGAAGGATGCGTGCCATCGCCCAGGCAGAGCTGCACCGGCGTGAGCTGTTCGCCGCCGCGACGCGGGTGCTGGACGACGATCCTGATCAAGCGGTGAAACTATTCGCCCAAGCGGCGCAGATCGAGGTATATATCCCCGAGTTGGAGCAATTAGCAGCCAATAAAGAGACAACACTGGTGGCTCACCCTGACGTACGGGAACACCTGGGCAAGATCTTCTCCCGGGCATACTCGGACAAGTTCGGCCGCCCGCGCTACGAGCGGCTGTCTGAGCTGATGCGCCTCGCCCGCGAGCAGGCGGGATTAGCGCGGATCAAGGAGCTGTTTTTCCCATGAATGTTCGTATTTCCTCGACGCAAGAGCGGGGGTTAATTATTTTGATCGCGGTTGCAATTATTGCCGCTGGGATCGCGTTCTACGTTCCGGTTATGCGCCGTGCCCGCGTGTCCGCGTCTGCACCGATCATGGTCGAGAATGTGCGTATTATCGTACCCCGTTTTCTGTCTTCACGCCCCAAGGTTAACGTGAACACTGGTGGAATCAGTGAACTCACGCGTCTCCCCGGCATTGGGGAAACGCTTGCTGCCCGGATCATTGCCTACCGCACTGTACACGGACCGTTCACCCGTGTGGATGAACTGAAAGCCGTCTCCGGAATTGGGGACAAGGTGGTAACGCAAGTTCGCGATTTGGTGACGCTAGAACCGAAGAAAAGCGAGCGCTAACCAGCGCTCGCTGTACGTGAGGAAGCGTATCGGAAATAAGCTCAGTCACCGGTGATTGTGTACACGACAGTGAGCCCGTAATCACCTGGTTTGTAAGCAGCGGGATTGAGTTTAACACGGTAATCGATTGTCAGTCGGTATGCACCCCGTTGGCCGTGCGCCAGTGGCTGATCAAATTGGGATATCGGGAAGAACGTTCCACCGTTAACACGGACGAGAAAATCGGAAAGAGGCTTTACGTAACTGCCGTCGGTGCTTGTGCCCATGTTTGGTTCCAACGCGTGCACGTTCACCGTCCATGGAATGTTACTTGCGGCGACCAGGGTGAGCGCTCCGTCCTGTTCGATGTAGCCAGCGGCGAAATCAGCGGCCGTGGGCTGTTTGAGATTAAATCGGGAGACGACGCTCGTCCCGGTGGTAGCGGATCCGACAACTGTAAGCGATTGGAACGGAAGTACCCGCCACGTTACGGTAACTGCCGCCGTCGTGGAGTTAGCAGCAAGACCGGACACAGCTACAGTGCATGCTGCAGCGATAAGGAGGAATAATCCAACCCATTGTTTCATCTTCGCACTTCGGTAACCCGGCTGCCGTCTCAGGCCCGTGGCTTTGCGCCCCTCACTTCCATGTTCGTGAGGTTTGCCGTTATCGGTCCGAAGTAGTCACCTCCTTAAAAATCCCTCGATCCGGTTTTATTATTCCTCGTCCGCACCGATTTTAGACTTACCGCACAATTAGCGTGACAGTGAACGAGTTTTGCGCCGGAACATTCTCCCACGAACGGAGATACGCGAACTTAAGGACCTCCGTGCCGGCTCTCACCGCCTTGTACCGGAACAGGAACCTCCCCCCGGAGCCGATCGCGGTGCCCGCGGGTTGGTAATCCGGACCGGGAACAGCTTGAAGGATCGAATCCGCCAGTGACCCCACTAGTTTCCAACGGTAGCCGGTAGTGGGATTGCCGGGAAGGGTTATTATCACCATCTTGCCGGGCTGGATGGTGATCGCTGTTCCAGCGTCCGCTTTCGTGACGGCGCGATACACGGCAAGCCCAATCCCGCACACCGATGCGTGTGCGCTCATCCGCCCGTATGTCCCCGATGACGTCGGCGATACGATTTTTATCGCAGCGCGAAACTCGCCGATCGAAGTTGCCACAATGACGGTGTAGTCACCGGACGGGACAGGTGTGCCCGCATCGTTCCGCAGGTTCCACAACCCAATCCACCGCGCGGAGTCCGTCGCAGCGATGTCTGCCGCGTATACCGAGGCTCCGTTGCTGGTGCGCACCGTCAGTCCCTGGATGAGAATCGGTCCGCACATGCACGGACACGGTGTCGTCCGCGTCAGTTCGAGCGCGATCGCGCTGCCCTGTGGAAACACGAACGTACCTACCGTGGCGCGCACCGGTCCATTCGTCGTCGCGGAACTGGAAGCGGTTGCCTGTGCCAACCCTGTTGTGGGAATGAGGATTCCGATCAGTCCAATGAGAAGGATACGCGTGAGTACTGCCTGCATTGCTATCACCTCGATTCAGGTACACGCGGTTGTCAGCGCCGTTTCATCGTCCGTTTTATTTTTCGCGGTGGACCAGTACACTACCCACAAATGGACCACGAACGGATCTATCGCGTTTCCGAGCTCAACCAGGAAGCGAAGCGCCTGCTGGAAGAGGAGATCGGGCCGGTGTGGCTGCGTGGGGAGGTGTCCAACCTGACACGGGCTGCGTCCGGCCACCTGTATTTCACCCTCAAGGATGAGTCATCGGAGATAAGGGCAGTGCGGTTTCGGGGGCGGGCAGAGCTGATGCCAGCACTGCCACTTGCCGATGGGATGGAGGTGATTGCGTACGGACGGCTGACAATCTACGCTCCGCGCGGGCGCTACCAATTTGTGGCGTCGATCGTACAGCCGGCTGGAATGGGTGCGCTTCAGGCCGAGTTTGAGCGGCTGAAGGCGAAACTAAACGCAGAGGGCCTGTTTGCTCCTGATCACAAGCAACCTCTCCCCCGGTTTCCGCGCCGAATTGGCGTGATCACATCCCCGACCGGGGCGGCGATCCGGGACATCGTATCCGTCCTCTCCCGGCGGTGGCCATTGGTCACGGTGTACCTGTTTCCGGCCCAAGTGCAGGGGACACAGGCGCCGGAGGAGATCGTTGCTGGAATCGACCGTGCGTGCGCGTTCAGCCAGACGGTGGAGCCGCTCGATGTTCTCATCATCGGCCGCGGTGGGGGATCGTTGGAGGATTTGGCGTCGTTTAACGACGAACGGGTGGCGCGCGCGATCTTTGCGTGTGAGATTCCCGTGATTTCCGCGGTCGGGCACGAGATTGATTTTACGATTGCTGACTTTGTCGCCGACCGCCGTGCCCCCACTCCATCGGCTGCCGCCGAGATCGCTGTTCCGGCCAAGGATGACGTTGTTTCCGCCGTCACCACCGCTGCCATTCGGGCGTTACGGGCGGTGCGCCGGCACGTTGACCGTCGTGACGCCGCACTCGCGGTAACGCTCAAGGGGTACATATTCCGTATCCCGGTCCGCGAGTTGGAAACACGGTTTCAGCAGCTTGATCTGCGGATGAACGCGCTCACGCGGGGGATTCGCGATGCGTATCTCACCCGAGTGAGAAATCGGGATCGACTTGCGGACCGGTTACACCTCGTCGATCCGCGTCTGCCCCTTAAGCGTGGATATTCCGTGACCCGATTGGCAGGGGGAAAGACGCCACTGCGAGACGCGGCGGCGGTAGAGGTAAACGCGGTGATTGAGACGGTGCTCGCCCGGGGAACGCTCGTTTCTACGGTGAAGGAGGTGTCACATGACGATCGATGAACAACTGACCAAGCTGGAGGAGATCACGAAGCGGTTGGAGGGGGAGATCCCGCTTGAGGAGGCGCTCGACCTGTTCGAACAGGGTATCACCCTCGCCGCTGCCGTCAAGGAACAACTCGACGACGCGAAGATAAAGGTGATGAAGGTGGCGGAGAAGGCAAAGGGGACGTTTTCCCTCGCCGATTTTGACCTCACGCCGTGAGCCCCTATAATGGACAAATTGTGAATTGCGGCACGAGCAAGGAGAGATTTAGTGGCTTATTTAACCATTCCGGCGTACTTTGCCCGTTCGGTTAGCAAGTTTGCCGACCGGGCTGCTATCGGTAATACACGCCCTCACCCGGGCGAGCCTGACGCGATCACATTTCGTGACCTCGATCAACTGTCCGCCCGCGTTGCCTGTGGTCTCGTCGACCTTGGCGTGCAACAAGGAGATCGAGTGGCGATTATGTCCCGTCCCCGTATTCGATTTGCCGCCGCTCTCCTCGGGATTCTGCGCATCGGGGCATGGATGGTCCCGCTCGACCCCACTCTGGCCAAGCCGGAAGCAGAGACTCTTATCGCGGAGTCGGGAGCGAAGGTCGTGTTCGCCCCGGGGAAGTTGTTCGACCGTCTGCCGACGGAGGGATTGATCCGCATCGATTTTGACGACGAGACTGGTATGCGGTTTTCTTCCTTTCTTCGCGCTGGGGATCTACCAACGCCGGAGTTGACCGATGCCGATATCGCGGTACTGGCGTATACATCTGGGACGACCGGCAACTCCAAGGGAGTGTTGTTGAGCCACGGCAACCTCGTCGCCGACATCGAGGCGTGCATCACCGTGATGCCGATCGACGAAAATGATGTGTTTCTCACTATCGCTCCCTGGCACCACATTCTCGGACTGACTACCTCGCTCCTCCTCCCGCTGTATACCGGTGCCCTTGCATTGTACACTGACGACTATCGCGCGATTGCTAAGCTGCTGGAAAAGTACGGCGTGACCGTGTTTATCGGCGTCCCCAAGCTGTACCACGCGATGTACGAGAAGCTGATGAATCAGGTACGGGGAAATCTGATGGGACGAATCATGCTCCGCCTCGCTCCACGGTTGGTGGGCAACAAGGTGAAGCAGGCGCTTACCGGGGGGAAACTGCGGTTCTTCGTGTCCGGGTCGGCTCCGCTTGATCCCAACGTGAGCCACGGATTCCGGCGGCTGGGCATCGGCCTTCTCGAAGGGTATGGACTTACCGAAACTTCCCCGGTGGTGTCATTCTGCGACCCGTTTTCGCCCAAGGGAGGCTCGGTTGGTCATCCTCTACCCGGGATCGAGGGCAAGCTGATCACCACCCGTGCCGACGGTGTGGGAGAGCTGCTCGTGCGCGGTCCGACGGTGATGCAGGGCTACTACAACAACGAAGCAGCAACACGTGAGGTGCTCGATGCCGATGGCTGGTTTCACACCGGCGACTTGGCGCTGATCGATCCCGACGGCGAGATATTTCTTAAGGGGCGAGCGAAGAACGTGATCGTGCTGGAAAGTGGGAAAAACGTGTATCCTGAGGAGATCGAGTGGGAGTTCTCCCGCATTCCGTACATCGAGGAGGTGCTCGTACGCGGAGAGGAGGAAGAGGGGCACGAGGTGGTGAAGGCGATCGTGTACCCGAACATGGAACGGTTGCGCGCCGTCGGTCACGCGGACGACGCACATGATGCGATCTGGCAGGAGATCAAGCGGCGCCAGCAGCGTCTTGCTCCGCACAAGCGCATCCGGCGCAAGAGCGACGTCGTCCTCGTCGATGCCCCGTTCCCCAAGACGAGCACCATGGACATCAAACGACATCTGTACCGAGGCGGAAATGGCATACCCAACTCTTAACGAACTGTTCGATACCACGGTGCGGCAGCACTCCGATCGGATCGCATTGCGCATGCCGATCCCCAAGGAACGGAAGCGCGGCGGTGGAATCCGGTTGGTGCTGAACGAAATCTCCTACGACCGGTTGGGGGAGATGGTAGGGCGGTTCGCGGCCGCGCTCCGCGAGCTGGGAGTGAACAAGGGTGATAAGGTAGCACTGATCTCCAAGCCACGGGCGGCGTGGGTGACTGCATTCTTCGCGATCATCCGGCGAGGAGCAGCGGTTGTTCCACTCGATCCCGATCTGCAAAAGGCGGAGATTGAGCGGATCCTCGTCGAAGCCGAGGTAAAAGGAGCGGTCATTTCCGGCCTGAAGGAAGAAGCAGTCTCTGCGATTAAAAAAGACGATCTGCCCGACATGTTTATTGTGTCGATGGATCGCCCGGCAGGAGAGGGTATCCTGTTTCTCGACGCCCTTCTCCTCGGGAGAAAGCCGATCGCGGCGGAAAATGTGTCGCCGGATGACATGACGATCCTGATGTACACATCGGGAACGACCGGAAACGCTAAGGGGGCAATGCTCCTCCATCGCAATATTTCCTCCAACGCCCTCACCGCACTCAAGATCGTTGACCTATCCGCAGCCGATAACTTTCTCACGATCGTGCCGTGGTATCACATCTACGGGCTCACGATCACCCTGATCACCCCACTGATTGCCGGTGCGACGACGACCTACGCCCCGGTCGATCGTAATCTCAGTCAGGTGATGAAACGGGCACATCCGACGATCATCCTTGGAGTGCCGAAGCTGTATCACGTCCTGTACGCGCGTATCATGGAATCGATTGAGAAGAGCTGGATCAAGCGGATGATCTATCACGCGTCGCCGACGCTGATGGGAAAACTGGTGAAACGGACGCTGTTTGGGAAGGGATTTAGGTTCTTTACCTCCGGAGGAGCGCCCCTCAGTCCGGAAGTGGCGCAGGGATTTAGGCGAATGGGCATTGGGATCATGGAGGGGTACGGCCTTACCGAGACAGCACCGGTGCTCACCATGAGTCACAAATTCGCGACCGCACCGGGGATGGTTCCGTTCCCTGAAGTGGAGGTACGAATAGACAATCCGGATGATGCCGGGGTTGGCGAAATCGTCGCTCACGGACCAAACATCATGGCAGGCTACTATAAAAATCCAGCGGCAACTGCCGAGGTGATCGATCCCGACGGTTGGTTTCACACCGGTGATCTCGGCCGCATCGAGGACGATCGCATCATCATCTCCGGCCGGGCGAAGAACGTAATCGTGCTCGAGACGGGGAAGAACGTGTACCCGGAAGAGATCGAGTGGGAACTTGCTACCATTCCCGAGATTGAGGAAATCATGGTGTACGAGGACGTGCGTCAGGGAGCGCCGGCGGTGGCAGCCAAGGTTTATCCGAATTGGACCGCGCTTAAACAGCAGGAAATCATGGATCCGGACAAGGCCATCGATCTAATCTGGGATCGGATTCGGGAGAAGAACGAGAATCTCGCCGTGTTTAAACGGATTAAGTACAAGGATCTCGTCACGTTGGTTGACGAACCGTTTGAAAAGAGCGTCAAGCTTGATATCAAGCGCTACAAATACAAGTCTTAGCCGCGGATGAAGAACCCGGTTTCGCCGCTTGGGTCGGACCACTCGACTACAAGATCGTTCACCCGTGCTCCCGGTGGCCCAACACGAAGGAATTGGAGCAGTTCTTGCAGCGTGCTTTCCTCACCCTCGGCAACGAATTCCACTCGTCCGTCGGGGAGGTTGCGCACCCATCCCGACAACCCCAATTCCCGGGCGCGGTCGCGGGTGGAGGCGCGAAAGAATACCCCTTGCACTCGCCCGGAGACCGTTCCGTAGATTCGTTTTCTCATAATTTCACCTCTTTCCTCTTGTCGGGCGTTGCTTATTGTAGTATAGTAAATAAGTGTGAAAGGAGGTGAACAATATGGTCAACAGGGTAAATACCTTATCGATTTACATTCCTAAAAGCAAAATGGATAAGAACCCAGTTGGACGCCTGACTAAACTTGCCAAGCGGCGGGAGCGCTCGATCAATTACCTCGTGGTCGATGCCATTATCCAGTACCTCGACCGCGAGGAGCGTAAAGACAAGAAATAGAGTTACGTACCACGGTGCTGGTATAAAACGATGTAGTTGAGGAAAAACGCGAGTAGGATGCCGACAAACAGCCCAAGCACGGCGGCCACGGCGATATTGAGATGGCGGTGCGGGCCGACACGGGTGATGGTCGGTTCTCCGGTCGTGTTCAGGGTGAACAGGTCGGTCGGATGCGCGGTGGTGAGGGAATCAATTTGAACCTTCACTTGTGCGATTTGTAGGGCGAGATCGGCGATACGCTCGGCGATGGCAGCGGACAGATCGGGAGAGGACGTGGTTGTCATCTGTCCGCGTAAGATTGCGCTTTCGGCAGAGAGTTGCGCCTGGCTGCGCTTGGCGAGGGCGAGCGCCTGCGCCATATCGCGCCGGACGATGTTACTTATTCCTGCGGTAAGCAGCGGTGACACTTTGGTGAGCATTGTGCGTAGCACTGCGGGGGTAACTGCGCCCGTAATGGTGGCGGCCACCTGATTGTCCAATTTGTGCACGGTAAGCGTTACGTTGGATCCGAGGGCAGCGGGATCAATCGCAGTGGCAGCAGTAACGAGGGCTGTAGAGTCGATACTATATATTCCCACCGTGGATCCGAGCCCGTTGAGTTGGTACGTGACCGTGCCCGCGTACCGATCGGGGTGGGTATAGCTGACCGCCGCAGCGACAGCGACGGCAACGACGAAACATGCGACGATCACCCACTTCCAGTTCCATATCACCCGCAGATAATCCATTAAATCAACCTCGTATTCGTCGGTCATCGTTCCCCCTTCCTTAATTTTTTGAACCGTTCAAGGCGCGTGGCGATATCCTGTTCGTCACCGCGGTCGGTCGGCTGATAGTAGCGGCGACCGCGCAGTGCCGCGGGCAGACACTCCATCGGGGCCACTCCATCCGGAAAATCATGCGCGTATTTGTATCCATTTCCGTAGCCGATGTCACGCATTGTCCGCGTGGGTGCGTTGCACAGGTGAAGTGGCACCGGCTCGTTGGGGCGAGCGACCACGTCCGCGTGCGCCGCGTTCAAGCCGGTGTAGAGTGCGTTGCTCTTCGGGGCACACGCCAGGTACACCGCTGCGTGGGCGAGGGCGAGGTCGCACTCCGGTAGGCCGACACGATCAACCGCCGCTGCTGCCGCCACCGCGATCGCGAGCCCGTCCGGGGCGGCGAGCCCCACATCTTCTGACGCGATTCTGATCAGCCGGCGCGCAATGTAGCGAGGATCTTCGCCACCGGCGAGCATGCGCGCCAGCCAGTACAGCGCAGCATCGGGATCGGAGTTGCGGATTGACTTGTGAAACGCGGAGATCAGGTTGTAGTGCTCTTCTCCGGCGCGGTCGTAGCGTACTGCCTTATGCTGCAGTGCCCGCTCGACCACCGCAACGTCGATCTCCAATTGCGAGGTGATTGCTGCGCTCGTTTCCAGCGCGGTCAGGGCGCGACGGGCATCCCCGTCAGCGAACGCGATCAGCATCTCCTCCGCCTCCGGTGTGAGCCGATACTGTCCTCCCACGCCGCGGGGGTCGGATAACGCCCGGTGGATGACCCGGCGTAAATCGGCCGTGGTAAGGGGATGGAACAGAAACAGCTGGCACCGAGACAGGAGGGCGGGGACGAGGTAGAACGACGGATTCTCCGTTGTCGCACCGATAAACAGAACGCTGCCCTCTTCAAGGTAAGAGAGGAGCACGTCCTGCTGGGCGCGATTGAAGCGGTGCAACTCGTCGAGAAACAGTAAGTCTCGCTTCCCTTCAAGATGAAATCGCTCCTGCGACCGCTCGAGCACCGCTCGTACCTCACGCACTCCGGTAAGGGCAGCCGACAGGTGGATGAATCGGGCACTGGAGCGAGCGGAGATTATCCTCCCCACCGTCGTTTTCCCTGTTCCCGGCGGCCCCCAGAACAGGAGGGCACGATAACTTCCACGCTCGATCAGGGCGCGCAGTGCGCCGGTCGGCCCGAGAATCTCTTCTTGGCCGATTACCTCAGCCAAGTCGCGTGGACGCATCCGCTCGGCGAGCGGAGCCGAATCGCCGCGGGAAAACAGGGTTTCTTCCGGCTCTCGGTTACTCATGATGCTCAATCTTAGAGGAACTGGCATCCGGTGACAACGAAAATTGACTTTCCCCCTCCGTCACGATAGAATAATCATAACTGAGTGGTCCCTGTCAGCTATCAAGCTGCCTTAATATTCTAAACAGATGAAGGTTTCCGCGGTGGTACCTGCCTATAATGAAGCGGCCCGCATTGGCGCTGTCCTCCGTCCCCTCCTCGACTGCTCCCTCGTCGATGAGGTGATCGTAGTTGATGACGGTTCGGATGACGGGACCGGTGATGTCGCGCGTAAGTTTGGGGTACAGGTGATTACCATGCCCACAAACCAGGGAAAGGCGGCAGCTCTCAATGCCGGGGTAGCCGCGGCGCGCAATGATATTCTTTTGTTTCTCGACGCCGATTTGGTCGGTCTGCAACCCGAGCATATCGAACGGTTGATCACCGCGTACAATGATGCGGATATGGTGGTGGGGGTATTCGCAGAAGGGCGGGTAAACACTGATCTCGCGCAGAAAATCAACCCGTTTGCCTCGGGACAGCGCGTCATCTCCAAGGAGCTGTGGGCCCGGGCCAAGGAAAAAGTGGGGGAGATGAACTACGGAATCGAGATCGCCTTGTCCAAGCTTGCGGTAAAAGACGGGTGGAAAACGGAAAAAGTTAAACTGGGCGGAGTAACGCACGTGCTAAAAGAGGAAAAACGTGGCTTTTCTGAGGGGATTAAGCAACGGTTCAAGATGTATGGAGATATGCTAAAATGGCTGATAAAAAAGATCTGACAATTGCGATCGGTGCTGACCATGCCGGATTCGTCCTCAAACAAACGTTGATCGGCTCAGTGCTGTCCGACTGTCATGTTATCGACCTCGGGACTGACTCCCCCACGCCGGTCGATTATCCGGATGTTGCCAAGCGGGTAGCGGCAGTGGTCGCGGCCGGGAAAGCAGATTTTGGGGTACTGATTTGCGGCACCGGGATCGGAATGTCGATGGCGGCCGGGAAAATACGGGGAATCCGCGCTGCCCGCTGCACCGAGCCGGTGTCGGCCGAACTCAGCCGTCGCCACAACGACGCAAACGTTCTGTGTTTGGGCGCGCGAATAACCGGGGTGGAGTTAGCGAAGAAGACGTTAGAGGTGTGGCTG
This sequence comes from Candidatus Bipolaricaulota bacterium, assembly GCA_015485945.1. Lineage (GTDB taxonomy): Bacteria > Bipolaricaulota > Bipolaricaulia > UBA7950 > UBA9294 > S016-54. Next base: position 24,209 of record WFSM01000027.1, read on the forward strand.
ACCACTTCGTTTGATGGGGGACGACACGCCCGCCGGGTGGGAAAGATCGAATAACGCGCGCGGGCCGGGATAGATGATAATCCATTGGGTCACTTTTCTAATTGCATCCGCGGCGATCGTCGTTGCGGGGACTAAACTTGCGGTGTACGGAGAAACGATCGGCGCGCACACCGGGATCGGACAGGGATGGATCGGCCTCATCTTTCTCGCCGTCATCACCTCGATTCCCGAGCTCACGACCACGGTCACCGGCGCCACGATCGACGCCCCGAACATATCGGTGGGAAACGCGCTTGGAAGCAATTTATTCAACGTGGCGATCATTGCGGTGATGGACATTCTTCTCCTCGGGCGCGGGCCGTTCCTGCGGCGGGTGCACACGTATCACGTCGCCAGCGGAGGAATGGCGATCTTGCTCACTGTGTTCGCATTGCTGGGGATCTTCCTTCCTCAACCCGGATGGGGCATCCCGATCAGTCCGGTCAGTATCCTCATCATCGTCGGTTATCTGTTTGGCGTGTTCATCCTGTATCGTGCCGAACAACGGTTGAACGAACCGGAACCTGCGGCAACGACCGCGACGATCTCCCTGCGACACGCGGTCATCGGATTCAGCGTGTGTGCAGCGGTGATCATCACCGCGGGAGTGTTTCTTATCTACGCGAGCAAGGCGATCTCGATCGAAACCGGGCTGTCCGCGTCGGTTATCGGTGCGATCCTGGTGGCAATTGTTACATCTCTCCCGGAATTGTCCACCTCGATTGGGGCGCTGCGTATTGGGGCATATGACATGATCGTAGGAAATCTGTTCGGATCGAATATGTTTAATATTTTAACGATCGCGTTCGCCGATATCGCGTTCACCAAGGGGCCGATCTACAGTGCCCTTGGCACCGGGCGTAATGAGCAACTTCTCGTTGGCACGCTTGGCATTGGGATCACAACGGTGGCTATCATCGGGATCGGAGCGCGGTCCAACCGCCGCGTGTTGGGAATGGGAGTGGACGCTGCCCTGCTCCTGGTTTGTTACTTAGCAAGCGCTTATTTGATTATTGCGCACGGAATTCATCTTTGAGGTGATACAAAATGGAAATTACACAACTATCGTTAATGAATATCGACTCGCTGCAAAAGCTGGCGAAAAAAGTTAACGTCCAAAACGGGAACCATATGGCGAAACGCGATCTCCTGCGCGCAGTGATGGAATACTTCGCCAAGCGCAACGATCTTTACTTTGAGGATGGGGTGCTGGAAATTCTCCCGGATGGATATGGATTTTTGCGCAACGGTACGAGTCTGCCTGGGCGCAACGACATCTACGTGTCACCGTCGCAGATCAAGCGGTTCCGACTGCGCGATGGAGACGCGATTACCGGGCTTATTCGCGCGCCCAAGAATGACGAGCGTTACTTTGCGTTACTCAAGGTGGAGAAGGTCAACGGCCGTGCTCCCGAGGAGGCATACCGCCGTCCCGAATTCCACGAGCTCACTCCCCTGCACCCCAATGAACAGATCAAGCTTGAGCACGATCCAAACGAGATTTCGACTCGGATCATCGATCTGTTCTGCCCTGTCGGGAAAGGGCAACGCGGGTTGATCGTGTCCCCTCCCAAAGCGGGAAAGACAACTCTGCTCAAGCAAATTGCAGCCGGGATTAATGCCAACTATCCCGATATCAAACTACTGGTGTTGCTCGTCGACGAGCGTCCGGAGGAAGTGACCGATTTCCGCCGTTCCCTCAAGAAGGGAGAAGTGATCGCTGCCACGTTCGATCTGGAACCGCGCCATCACACCCGTATTGCCGAGCTTGTCACCAACCGTGCCAAGCGGATGGTGGAGATGGGGCAGGACGTGGTGATCCTGATGGATTCGATCACCCGGCTGGCGCGGGCGTACAACCTGTCGGTCGCTCCGTCCGGCAAACTCCTGTCTGGGGGAATGGATCCGACCGCGCTGTACAAACCGAAGGAATTTTTTGGTGCGGCCCGCAACATCGAAGAAGGGGGAAGCCTGACGATTATCGCCACCGCGCTCGTCGACACTGGGAGCAAGCTCGACCAAGTGGTGTTCGAGGAGTTCAAGGGGACAGGTAACATGGAGCTTATCCTTGATCGTTCGTTGTCCAACAAACGCATTTACCCGGCGATCGACATTGAGCAATCCGGCACCCGTAAAGAGGAACTGCTTCTGCCGGAGAAGGTATTGAATCGGGTGTGGATTCTGCGTAAGATGATGGGTGGGCTTAATGATCCCCAGGCGGCGTTGGAGCTCGTAAAGAGCAAGATGGAGGCAACGAAGGATAACGAACAGTTCCTCGAGTTGATGAACAGTGACTGAGAAAAAGCCGATCCGCAAAGACCGTGTGACGATCGCAGTGCTTGTCGTCCTCGCGGCGATTCTCATTCCGGTTTTACTTCACTCCGGCGGGAAGGCTCCCACTCCGACAGTGGTCGTGGAACAGCCGGCGACAACGACCCCGACACAGCCGACCACTACAACGCCAACAACGACGAATCCAACGACCACCGGCGGGACCACAACTCCAACGACGCAACCGGCAGCTTCCACCCCCGCTGCGACGACGAAATCATCCCCGCTCCTTACCCACACTGTGGCCGCGGGAGAGACACTGTCCCAGATTGCAGCGCGCATGGGAGTGACGGTGGATCAGCTGATGGCGGACAACCGCATCTATTCGTCTCAGGGCATCAAACCAGGGCAGGTCCTGCATGCAGTCAAGGATGGTATTCTGGAGTTTGTTAAGCCCGGGCAGACCCTGACCGACATCTCGATTACTTATTCCGTCCCGGTGGAGAAGATTGTGGACGCGAATAACATCACCGATCCGTCGAAGATCTACGCCGGCGAGGAGATCATTGTTCCCGGCGCGACTCCGGCACTGTGGCAGGAAGTAATCAAGCTGTCCAAAGGCAAGCAATCGCAGTTTATCTGGCCGGTGTTGGGAAAGATCACGTCCGGGTTCGGATGGCGGATCCATCCCGTATTGAAGACGCGCCAGTTTCATAACGGGATCGATATCGATGTTCCGGTGGGAACGACCGTGCACGCCGCTGCGCCGGGCAAGGTGTATTTCGTTGGGACGCAAGAAGGAATCGGCAATGTTGTGATCCTTGCTCACGCAAATAACTACTACACGCTGTACGGGCATCTGTCCAAGGCGCTTGTGTACACCGGCCAGTTTGTGGACGCCGGTCAACCGATCGCCGCATCGGGCAACACCGGAATCTCCAGCGGTCCGCATCTCCACTTCGAGATCCGCTACGGCGCGGAGTTCCCTGTTGACCCCACGCGTTACCTCCCGTAGGTAAATGCACCTTTCAATTCGCGGAGGAACTACACTATCTGGCACTGTGCCGATCGCAGGGGCAAAGAACGCCGTATTGCCCGGGTGTGCGGCGTCGCTCCTCACCGATGAACCGGTGATCATCCATCGCGTCCCCCGGTTGCGCGACGTAGCTACGATCATCGCCGTGATCTCCGAATTGGGCAAGGACGTGGAATACCGCGACGATACGATTGTCATTCGTCACGGCGCGCCCCTGCACTCCCAAGCAGCGCGGCGGTACGTGGAGCAGATGCGAGCGTCATTCCTCGTGCTTGGCCCCATCCTCGCCCGACTTGGGCGCGCGATCGTCCCCTTGCCCGGCGGGTGCACGATCGGCCCCCGCCCGGTGGATTACCATCTGCAGGGGTTGTCGGCACTGGGAGCACGCGTCAAGGACGGGATGGACCGGGTAGTGCTGACTGCAGACGAACTGCGCGGGGCACGGTTCCGGCTGCCGTACCCGTCCGTCGGGGCCACCGAACAGCTCCTGATGGCCGCGGCGCTCGCCAGTGGAGAAACAGTGATTGAAAATCCGGCTCGGGAGCCGGAGGTATTCGACCTTGTTTCTCTTCTCACCCAGATGGGAGCAAATATCGAGGCTGATCAGGACGTGTTTCGCGTTCGCGGGCGGACCGAACTCGGCGGTGGCGAGCACACCGTTATTCCCGACCGGCTTGAGGCGGGCACGTACCTGATCGCGGGTGCGATTACCGCCGGGACGGTGACGGTCACTGATGTCCGTCCCGATGACCTCACCGCTGTTGTCGCTGCGCTCGGCGAATCCGGGGTTCACGTTGCAGTCGCCGATGACGCAATTACGGTGGACGGGAACGACCGCCCGCGGCCGATCACGATTACGACCGCGCCTTATCCCGGATTTCCCACCGATCTCCAGCCGCCGCTCGTCGCTCTCCTCGCGCGGGCTGACGGGGAAAGCGTGGTACGGGATACAGTATTCCCGACGCGGTTTGGATACGTCGCGGCCCTTAATAGAATGGGGGCAAAGATCGCTGTTTCTACTGGTGCGGCGCGTATCACCGGGGTGGACGGGCTGACGGGGACTGATCTCACCGCGCCCGACATTCGCGCTGGCGCCGCGTTGGTCCTTGCCGCGCTCACCGCCGACGGGGAAAGCACGATCACCGGCGTTGATCAGATCGACCGTGGGTACACAGAGATTGAACGCAAACTGCAAAAATTGGGGGCGAAGATTGACAGACGCGATTAATTTCACCGAAGACTACACTGGGAAACGGGCACGCGTTTACGGGGAGGAACGAGCGATTCTCGTCGCCGTCGCCCGCTCCGTCGGTCAGGGCGAGGACTCACTGCGCGAGCTGGAATCGCTCGCCGCCACCGCCGGTCTCACGGTTGTTGCCGTCATCGCCCAAACCCGGTTCCGCCCTGACCCCGCCACCGTGATCGGCAAGGGCAAAGTGGAGGAAGTGGCGACCGCAGCGCGCGCCCTCGATGCGGATGTCATCGTGATTGACCGCGAGCTCACCCCGGGGCAGGGGCGCAACCTTGAGGAACGGACAGGCTGCAAGGTAATTGACCGCACTCAGTTGATCCTGGACATCTTTGCCCAACACGCTGCGACTAAGGAGGCGCGTCTCCAGGTGGAGCTGGCGCAATTGCGTTACTTGCTCCCACGCCTACGTGGATGGGGAGAGGCCCTCACCCGGATCGGCGGTGGGATCGGGACACGCGGTCCCGGCGAGACCAAACTTGCCCTCGACCGCAAGAAGATCACCCGTCGCATCCACACAATCGAACGGCGGTTAGAAAAAGCCGGATCAGAACGAGAGACACGGCGAGCACGCCGCACGCGCGGCGACATCCCGCGAATTGCGATCGTTGGTTATACCAATTCCGGCAAGTCGACCCTGCTCAACCGGCTGTGCACCGCTGACTTGAAGGTGGAAGACAAGCTGTTCGCCACCCTCACCACCGCAGTGCGACGCGGTGAGCTTGCGTCGGGGCGAATTGGACTGTTTATCGACACCGTCGGTTTTATCCGTGATCTTCCCCATCACTTGATTCCCGCGTTTTCGTCCACGTTGGAGGCAGCGGCGGCAGCCGACCTCATTCTCCACGTTACCGATGCCGCGAGCCCAAATCGGGACGCCGAATATCGCGCAGTGCGCGCCACTCTCGCCGATCAGGTGTTTCACGGCGAGACTGATGTGCCCCCAATCCTAAATGTGTGGAACAAGATTGACCTGCTATCCCCGGCCACGGCGCCGCCGGCGGACGGAGTAGCGATTTCTGCCCTCAACGGTGCCGGGCTTGCCGGCCTCCGTGCCCGCATGTGCACGCTGCTCGATCAATCCCGAACCCAAGTGCGCCTGTTCATCCCGTACCGCGCCCTCACTTTGTTCCATCGATTGGTCGGGACCGGAGGGAGCATCGACTATCAGCCCACTGGGATTGAAACATGTATCGCTCTGTCTCCGGCGGCATTAGCGCAACTGCGCGATGCCGGCGCTCGGATTCTTACCGCTACCTCCGATCGGGAACAATAACCTCCACTTCGGTCGGCGCTACCTCTAACCGTTCATTGTTGTCAGTGAGGATAGTGATCGTGTGATGAAAGATATTGTGTGATATTACTTTACCGCGGCGCTTGCCATACGTCACACGCGTTCCCAACTTCGGCATTTTTGCGATCTCGCGTTTGTACATCCCGTGCTCGTAGGCAAGGCAGCACATCAGCCGGCCGCAGATTCCGGTAATCCGCTCCGGTGACACGAACAATTCCTGATCATAGGCGATCTCCATCGGAATTGACGGCGGTTCGCGCAGAAATGAGTGGCAGCACACGATACGACCACAGCGCCCGATTCCGCCCTTGATTTTGGCTTCGTCGCGCGCTCCCATCTGCCGCAGCTCGATGCGGGTGCTGAATACAGCGGCGAGCTCCCGCAGCAGTGCTCGAAAGTCGACGCGATGAGGCGCGGTGAAGTAGATGCGAAGGTGCGACCGGTCGAGGGTGTATTCGGCTGCGACTAAGTGCATTGGCAAGCTGTGGCGGGAAACGATCTCCCGCGTTGACGACAGCACTTGGTCCGCTTCCTGGAGGTTGCGGGCGTACGCCGTGAGATCGTCGGTACCGGCGGGACGGACCACGCGGTCGAGGTGCTCACCGAGCCCGGCGCCGGCATCGAGAAGGTTGAGCACCATTCCCATCTGCAGCCCGTTGTGATCGACAACGCATCTGTCCCCGGGAGCAAGTGCGATCCCGGCGGCCGAGAAGTACTCAGTGTCGCGTTCCAAGTTAAATACTCGCACCAATACAACCCGCTCATTCATCGGCGATTACCCCCGCAATCGTAAGAAATAGCCACAGCAACACAGGCTCCACCGGAGTATACCCGTCCACCGCGCGGCGTGCCTCCTCCACGGCATGTCCGATCACGATGAGCCGCTTCATCCCAAGGCGGCGGGCGATCGCAGCCGTCTCCGCATCCGGATATGCGGGCGGAAGCCCGGCCGCGGTGCGGAGCGTCGTGAATATAATGTGCTCCTCCAGCTCCAGAAAGGCGATCATTTCGTCCCGTCCGCGCTTCGCCAGTGTGCGCGTCGTCGTGACGATCACGGCGGGGTCCCCGTCCACAATCCGCGCGAGCAGGACCACTCCCGCCTCGCGGGCGGTAATTCCGCCGCCAGTGACCAGGGCGCACAACTCGTCCGCGGTCGCCCTGTCAGCATGATCCCGTGCCGCTGCACGGCGCGCGGATACGTCCGCCACCGGTGCTGTTAGCAGCGATGCAATCTCCGATTCTGACAATACGTCCACCAGGTAGCGCGCGTCCACATCGGAATAACCGATCTCCAGCAACTGCGCGGCAACGGTGGCCATCGTTGGCGGCAGACGCACAATGCGGCTGCGGGAACGGATGGTGGGGAGAAGATCGCCGGGGTCGCGCACCATGATCACAAACGCGATGTACGGCGTCGGCTCCTCCAGCACTTTTAACAGCGCATTTTCCGCCTCCGGAGTGAGGGCTTCTCCATACGGGATCAGGCACACTTTGCGCTCCCCTTGTACCGGGGAAAACTGCCCCCGCCGGATTACATCGCGGATCTGATCGATTCCGATCTTCTCCTTGCCGGTTTTGGGAATGATCTCGAGCAGGTCCGGATGAATTCCACGGTGGACAAGGTCAACCTGGTGGGCAGCAGCGCTAATCAGGGGAGCGGCGAGATGCCGGCCTATTTTGATGCGGGCTGCCCCGGAGGGAGCGATGACGATTGTTGCCCCGGCGGCGGTGAGAAGCATTCCTGTGTCCATGAAAAAAAGCGTATCACAAACTCACGGTGGCCGCTACCGAAACTGATCCTCGATCAAGTCAGCAATCTCCTCAATTTGCCGCGGTGGAATCGTGGCCACCCCGTCGGGGAGGGCGACGTGCGCATCGGTGATCACCTCGATGACGTCGATCTCGCCGGCCAGGGGCTCGATTCGCGCTGCGCGGGGGGGATGATATACCTCAATCTTGGGGAACGGTCCGTGTTTGAATCCCTCAACAAGAACAAGGTCACAGTCCGGAAACGCTGCCGCGATCAGTCGTGTCAAGTTTTCCTCGGGATCGAAGAACAGTGCTGCCCCGTCCTCCCCGAGGAGGAGTGTGCGCGTCGCCCCGGCAAGGCGGTGGCGGGCGGAATCGGCGGTTGGATCGCCGTGCACCGCGACATGAGGTGCGTGCTTCACCGTACCCACGCGGTAGCCACGGTCCTGCAGCACCGGAATCAGCGCTTCGATCAGCCGTGTCTTGCCCGCGTTCTTGTGGCCGATGATTGAAATCGCGTTCACCGGTTGATCACCCCGATGAGGTCGTCCATTCCCAGCCGGTGCAGTGTCGCGTCGGTAGGACCATAGCGGTCATACCCGCGCGCGCGGTAGTAATCGGCAATCGCCGTCTTCAACTCGTCGGGATCAACCGGCCGGCCGGCGCTCGCCCCGCGGGGGAGCGGTTCATGGAACCGGCGTGGAAGCCCGTCATGATCGATCGTGTATCCGGCACGGGCAGCGTGCAGGCGCATCAGGGCGTAGTTACGCTCGCCAAAAATGAGCATGGATTGCGGGGAAACCTCAATTCCGATCACCGCAGTGAGGAGGTCCCTGATCTGAGGAAGATTGTATTGCTTCCCCGTCGTGCTCACAGTGAACGCGCACATCACAAGCGAGTTGGTGAACGACCGCAGGTCCTCGTACACCTTTCCGATCTGTGGTTTGTCGAGCAGGGTGAACCGGTCGTACGGTTGATCGATCCCAAGCTCGGGTGTGGGATGATCCGTTTCGAGCATTGTATCGTGGATTCCCTCCATGTGCGTCGCCCCTCGCGGTGAGGTAGCGTAAGATAGACCGAGCGCCTGCTTGCCGCGCGGCTCGTGCATTGGGACTTCCACTCCCTTGATCGTCATCGCGAACTCGGCCCCGATGTTGGCGGCAAACGCAGCCACGCCGGCGGCAATGTCATTTCCGATTCCATCGCGGTGGGCGATCTTTTCCACGAGCTCGATGATCTTTTCCCCGTCCCCCCACGGAATCCGCGCTTGGATCAGTCCCTGTTCCGCCGCCTCCATCACGGTAGCGATCGCCACTCCGGCGGAGATCGTGTCGAGGCCGTAATCGTTGCACAATTGGTTGGCGAGGGAAATAACGCGGAGGTCGTTGTTCATGCACAGCGATCCGAACGCCGCCGCTGTCTCGTACTCCGGCCCGCCGAACCGGGGGTCGACTTTTCTCCCGCCGTACTCGGTTTCTACAACCCGTTTACACCGAACCGGGCAGCCGGCACACGTGCCACGCCTGACGAGAAGCGTGTCGTGCAGCCGCGCGCCGCTGATCTCATCTGCCTGATCGAACGTGCCCTCGCGGAAGTTCTTGGTAGGAAGGATTCCCCGTTCGGAGAGCCAGGTGAGCCCGTTGATCGTCCCATATTCCCCGAATTGTTGTACATGTGGATCGAGGAGCGAGCGGGCGAACTCTGCCCGCAACTGTAGGAATCGATCGCGATTATGTACTGGCTTGTCTTGATTCCCGTGGACGACGATCGCCTTCAGATTCTTCGCGCCCATTACCGCGCCCAGCCCCGGCCGACCGGCGGCTCGGGTGACATCGTGCATGATGCACGCCATCTGTACCAGGTTCTCCCCCGCCGGGCCGATCGCTGCCACCCTCCCCCGTGGATGACGGGTACGTAAGGTTGCTTCGGTCTCTCCGACTCCCGTTCCCCACAGGTCATCGGCGGAATGAATCTCCACTTCCCCATTGATAAGGGAGACGTAGACAGGGTGCTCGGCCCGTCCCCGCACGATGATCCCGTCGTATCCGCTGCGGCCGAGCTCGTACCCGAAGAACCCACCGACATACGAGTCCGCGACCGCTCTTGTCTTTGGGGATAGAGAAAGGACGGCGTGCCGCCCGGCACCGGCGATGCCCGTCCCCTGAAACGGCCCGGTGGCGAACACGAGGACATTGTCCGGGGAAAGCGGATCCTCAGTTCCCGTCAGCTCGGCAAGCAGAATACGCGCGCCGATTCCCCGTCCTCCGAGATAGAGTTCGTACCACCGTTCCGGGATCGCGTAGTCGGCAACTGTCCCGGTTGTGAGGTTGATATCCGCGTATTTCCCGAACGTTCCGTCCATCAGTTCACCTCTTTCGCTATTATCCATCCATTTTATGGCGTACGCCTCCGTTCTACCAGGTTGCAGCCCGCCGTCGATTCCCTGAAAATTATAATAATCGAAAGTCCAAGTGAGGTGTACCTATGAGAACGCTTTCTTCCGTCCTTTCCGAAACTGCGGCCAACTACCCCAATCGTAACGCGATCCGCTACCACGGCGAGACGATCACCTACCGTGAACTGGACGACCAGGTCAACCGGCTCGCGCGCGGGCTGATTGAGCTTGGCGTGGAAAAGGGGGACAAGGTCGGCCTGTGGATGCCAAACATTCCGGAATGGATCGTGGCGTACTTTGCGATCGCCCGCAGCGGCGCGGTCGTCGTCCCGATGAATACCCGCTACAAGCCCCACGAGGTGAGTTATATCTTGGATAACTCCGAAGCGACTGCTCTGATCGCGGTCGATGCGTTCGTTGGTATCGACTACTTAGAGATGATCACTCAGATCCGCGGTGACCTCCCCGGCCTGAAAAATGTGATTATCCATGGAAAGATCGCTGACGGGATGCGCGTATTCTCCGACGTCTCGGCCCTCGGGCAGAGTCTCCTCGGGGACGGAAAACTGGCGGCGCGGGAGAAAAGCTGTGATCCGCTCGAGAACGTGTTTATCCTCTACACCTCGGGAACGACCGGAAACCCCAAGGGTGCGATGCTCTCCCACCACAACATCGCGGAGAACGCAAAGCAAGTGACCGAGGTCCTGCACACGACCGAGAAAGATGTCTTCCTCCTCGCCGTCCCGTTTTTCCACTGCTTCGGCTGCGTGATGGGGATCACCGGCGCTGTCACGTGGGGAGCGAGCATCGTGCCGATGCCGGTATTCAAGGCGAAAGAGGCGCTTGAACTTGTCGAACAAGAGAAAATTACGGTTCTTTACGGGGTTCCGACGATGTTCGTCCTTGAGCTTGAGGAGTACCGCAAGGGGAAAGAAGACGGAACCAAGTACGATGTTTCATCCCTTCGCACCGGGATCATGGCCGGGGCGCCGTGCCCGGTCGAGGTGATGCGGGGAACAATGGAAGAGCTTGGGTGCAACGTCTCGATCGCCTATGGTCTCACCGAGGCCTCGCCTGTCATCACGATGACCCGGTTTGATGACTCGATCGAGAAGCGGGTGGAAACGGTCGGGCGTGTCCTCCCGGGAATTGAGGTCAAGATCGCCGACAACGATCATAACCCGCTTCCTCGCGGCGAAATGGGCGAGCTCGCCTGTCGCGGCTACAACGTGATGATGGGCTACTACAAAATGCCCGACAAAACCGCCGAGGCGATCGATGCCGACGGGTGGCTGTACTCCGGCGATCTGGCCACCATCGATGCGGATGGATACGTGCGGATTGTCGGACGGAAGAAGGACATGCTGATCACCGGCGGATTCAACGTCTACCCGGCCGAAATCGAAGAGTACCTGTTCACCCATCCCAAGGTGCAAAACGTCTCCGTTGTCGGGGTGCCGGACGACGTCATGGGCGAGGTAGCGATCGCCTACATCATCCCACGGGAAGGGGAGACAATCGACCCGCAGGAGATTGTCGATTACTGCACCGGTAAGATCGCCAACTTCAAGGTCCCAAGGTATGTTGAGATCGTGGACGAGTTCCCGATGACCCAATCGGGAAAGATCCAGAAATTCCGCCTGCGCGAGATTGCCAAGGGAGCGCTTGAAGCCGGGAAGCTGACCAAGCTCAAGCCGAGCAAGAAGTGATGTATCGATTTCCAAAAGCCACGCTTTAGGGGGATCTTGGAGCATTTCTACCATGTGAGATAAAAGTTGGGTTTCAAGACCCGACCGCAGCACGCAGGTTCTGTGCTATAATGTTTGATGCATGCAGGAGGGCAAAGCCATGATAGATTCTGGGTTAAACGGTAAAGTAGTTCTTATCACAGGGGCAAACAACCCCTACGGCATCGGCGCGGCTTCGGCCAGAGCGTTTGCCGCTCAGGGAGCGCGCGTATTCATCCACTTCTTTCGTTCCGCAAACGTCCTCGACAAGAAACAGGAGCACACTCCTGGAGAAGCATTCTTCCAAGCACAACAGAGCAAAACAGCGGATGAAGTGCTTCAGGCGATTCACCAGAGTGGCGGGAAAGCAGCAGCCTGGGAAGCCGACTTGGCTGACCTCACGAATATCCCCGAATTGTTCAATCAGGTAGAAGTGGCCTTCGGGCCTGTGGACGTCCTGGTCAACAATGCCGCGGCCGGGGAAAGGGACACCTTCTTGCCATCGGGAGCAGAGGCAGTAATGAACCGTACGGTCTCAACGGTTTCCGCTGCGAGCCACGACCACAACTTTGCCGTGAACAGCCGGGCAGTGGCATTGATGATGGCCGAATACATGCGGCGGTTTGTGGAACGCAATGCGGAATGGGGGCGAATTGTCAATGTAAGTACGGATGGGGCATCTGCATTTCCGGGCGAACTGTCGTACGGCGCGAGCAAACACGCGATGGAGAGTTACAGTCGAGCAGCGGCCATTGAATTGGGGCCGTATGGGGTAACGGTGAACGTGGTTTCCCTCGGACCCGTGCAAACAGGATACATCCCGCTAGAGATGGAAGAAAAGTTGAGGAAGGAAATTCCCCTTGGGCGAGTTGGAAAGCCAGAGGAAGTGGCAGACGCTATAATGTTTCTAGCTTCAGAGCAGGCAGGGTGGATTACCGGTCAATTGCTGTATGTTGGTGGCGGTCATGTAATGCCTTTATAGAGCGGAGTGCAGGCTGACTGAGCGCCCGGCGAACGCACCACGGGCTCGCCTTCGTCAGGCCACACCTGTTGATATCTCACCACGAAGAGCACGAAGGACACGAAGTGATCGTGCGGGGTTAAGCCTTGTATTCTGACACTCGATTCTAATATTATAAGCTATGTTGGTGTTGGGACGGCGGTGCCCCTGGTTCAGATCTCTCCAAGCTCAAGCCAAGGAAACGGTGAGCAGCAACGAGCTGGCGGAGTGAACGCGCACCTTGGGCGATATGCTCCCTTGGACACCTGGGTTAAGGGTGATGATATGCAAGGATGCATATGGATATCTGGCTGCCGCCTCAATCAGGGAACGTGTTTCGCGCTCGCGGACGTCGGGATTATCCAAGCTTGCGCTAACTTGAATCAGCTCTGCGTGTCCATCTGGGTATCGTGCAAGAAAGTCAACTTCATACCCATCGCGCGGTGACTTCACGTATGACACTTCTGCGCTACGTCTCTCTAGCTCAAGATAAACGGCTGTCTCCAACGCGTGCCCTACATTACTGATCTTGGAGGGGATTGAGAAAGCGCTCAAACAAGGGACGAAAGCATTGGTCGGTAACCGTGGGTACCGCCGCTATCTCATCGCCGCCAAGGATGCGGTGAGGATTGACTACAAGAAAGCAGAACAGGAAGCGCACTACCTGTCTGCCGTACCAGACACGGCACAGGCAGGCGACGGCAAGTGGGTGTTACGGACAAACACTGACCTACCCGCTGCTGAAGTAGCGCAACAGTACAA
>WFSM01000028.1 GCA_015485945.1 Candidatus Bipolaricaulota bacterium
GTCGTACACGATGGGAGCGTTCATCGCCGGCGCGCGCGTGCACAAGTTTCCGCTCTTGGCGGAGCGCGGGTTTCTACCGGACTTGGACGCGATCCCAAGCGATGTCGCCGCCACTGCTCGCATGATGTGGCTCAACTATCCCAACAACCCGACGGCGGGGACTGCCGATCTCGACTTCTTTGCCGCCGCGGTCGCGTTCGCCCGCCGCAATGATATCCTCCTGTGTCACGACGTTCCGTACTGCGACGTCACCTACGGCGGTTATACGCCGCCGAGCGTGCTCCAGATCCCGGGGGCAAAGGACGTCGCGGTCGAGTTCAATTCGCTATCCAAGACGTACAATATGGCAGGGTGGCGGGTGGGAATGGCGGTCGGCAACCGCGACGCTCTCCGGTCGCTGTTCACGATCAAGTCGAACGTCGATTCCGGCCAATTCCTCCCGGTGCAGGAGGCGGCGGTGCGGGCGTTGGCGACACCGCCGGCGTGGATCGAGGCGCGCAACGAGACGTACCGCGCGCGAATGGACACCGCGCTCGCCGGTCTGTCCGCGCTGGGATGGAACGTCACCCCGCCGCGGGCAACGTTTTACATCTGGACGCGCATCCCGGCGGGGAACACTGCGGAGGAGTTCGCCACGATGCTGTTGGACAAAGCCGGGGTCTCGGTCGCGCCGGGATCGTTTTTCGGGGAAACCGGCGCGGGCTACATCCGCATCGGACTCACCGCTCCGGAGGCCCGCATTGCGGAGGCGATGGACCGGCTGCACGCCCTGTTCAACGCCGGTTAACTGAGGTTCGCGGCGAACGCATCCTCCAGGATTGCCATCCCCTCGTCGATCTGGTCGTCGGTGATCACAAGCGACACGAGGACGCGGATCACGTTCCCGTACAGGCCGGCGGTGGGGAATATCGCGCCATTGCGCAGGGCATGGTGGGCAATTTCCCCGGCCAGTTCTTTGGCAGGCTGCTTCGTCGCACGATCCGCAACGAGTTCCATCCCGATCATTGCCCCAAGCCCGCGTACGTCGCCGACCACGGCGTAGCGTTCCTGGAGGCGGAGAAAGTGACCCTTGATCCGGTTTCCCACGTGCACAGCGCGGTCGAGCAGGTTGTCGGTATCGAACGCCTTTAACACTTCGATCGCCGCGCGGCAGGCAAGCGGATTGCCGCCGTACGTTCCCCCGATTCCATTTGGCACTGGTGCGTCCATGACCGTTGCTTTCCCGATCACTCCGGACAGCGGCACCCCAGCACCGATCGACTTGGCAACGCAGATTAAATCAGGGATGACGTTGAAGTGTTCGAACGCGAAGAACTTCCCGGTGCGCCCGATCCCGGACTGCACTTCATCAAACACGAGCACGAACCCGTACTTATCGGCCAGCTTCCGCAGTGCCGGGAGGAACCAGTCCGGCGGCACAATGAACCCACCTTCACCGATAACTGGTTCGACGACCATCACCGCTACCTCGGACGGATCAACGAGGGACAGAAGACGCTGTTCGATGTCGTCCGCGGTTACGTCGTTTCGATACGGATACGGGTACGGAAGGCGGTACACGTCCGGCGCGAACGGGCCGAACCCCATCTTGTACGGGTTCGCCTTGTGGGTCATCGTCATCGCGAGCAGGGTGCGGCCGTGAAACGCGTTGTCAAACACGAGAACCGCCTTGCGCTTTGTGTATGCCCGCGCGATCTTAACGGCGTTTTCCACCGCCTCGGCCCCGGAGTTAAAGAACGCCGCCTTCACCTCACCGGGGATCGGGGTACGGGCAACGAGCAACTCGGCGAGATCGACAAACGGCGCGTACGGAACGGCGGTAAAGTCGGTGTGCAAAAAGTGGTCAAGCTGGTCCTTAAGCGCAGCGATAACGCGAGCATTGCGCTGCCCGACGTTCAGGCAGCCCCAACCGCCGGAGAAGTCGATGAACCGATTGCCGTCGAGGTCCTCCACGATCGCTCCCTCACTCCGATCGATGACGAATGGGGCATAGGTTTCAATCGGAACGGCGACATATTTCGCTTTTTTCGCGAAGACTGCGGCCGACTTTGGCCCGGGAAGCTCGGTTTGAATGCGGGTGAAACGACGTTCGATCATGATCCCTCCCTGTTACGCTTGATTGCCAACAGATGTTACTCAAGCAGGGATGGAAAACGCAACCGGGTCGTTTACCCGACGAACAGCACAAACACCCCGCCCAACACAACCAACGCGAGTACGTTCCACCCCAGTGCCTCCCCAATGAACGCCACGCCGCGATCATGCTGCGTTCCGTTGAGATAGAGGCTCAACCCGATCAGGTTAGCGAACGAAGCGACTATCGTGCCCAATCCGCCGATGTTTACCCCATAGAACAGACTGCGCCAGGCAGCGGTGGCATGGGAAAGGAGCATCGCTGCGGGCACGTTGCTGATCACTTGCGAGAGGCCGATCCCGATTCCGTAGGCGCTAAACGGGTTACTGATCTCGCCTCCGAACGCGCGTGTGAGCGCTCCTCCCAGCCCGGTCATCGTCGGAAACAGGAGAAAGAACGTCCCGAGAAGATACCAATCGAGCCGCTTGAATCCGCGCCGCTCCACTGCTCCCATGTACACCACGAGGAGGCTGGCCGACACCAGCCCGGGGACCACCCGCAGAACGCTCAGCACCAGGAGCACAAACAGGCACAGTAAGATCGTCGACTTTGACCATGACACGGGTGCCGTAACCACCGTCGCCAACGAGCGCACAGGCGCTTTATCAGAACTGCGTGCCAGGCTTGTCACTACGAGTATCGCCAGCACAGCGAACCCGATAATCGCGACCGGCACGCTCGTGCGGAAAAATGCGGCGGGAATGAGGTGATAGTGACGATAGATGAATAAGTTCTGCGGGTTACCCCATGGGGTGAGAGCACTGCCCAAGTTCACCGCCATGATTTCGTAGATCACTAACCGGCGCAGATTGAGCGGGGCGCGACGAGCCAGCGCAATAGTGAACGGGATGACGGCGAACAGCGCGGCGTCGTTGGTGATGAGCATCGCAAGCACAAATGCACTCGTTAACGCCAGGAAGTACAGGCCCGTGGAACCGCGCGCACGCCGAGCGATCGCCGCGGCAATCCACTCCACGAACCCGGCCGATTTGAGGCCGTCGGCGAGGAGCATGAACGATCCGAGCAGCAACAACACATGCCAATCAACGGTGGCGAAAAAACCGCGTGTTGGGACAATGCGCACCACAAGCAGCGTTACCAGCGCCACCAGCGTTATCGCAAATGCGATCTGCGTTGCTCTCGTCGTTTTCGGCTGCAACCCGATCCTCCTCGCTGTGGTCATCAGCACGAGCCTACCCTGCCACTATGTGATTGCGCCCCTAATCTCCGGGAAACGGTACGAGGGACCAGGGCAAAACTCAACGTCTACCGGCAAACCTTTGTCCTCCTTGGAACAGCGGCACCATAGCTGTGCGCACGTGTATCCGATGTACACACCTCCATCGGGCGCGTTGACCATCGTTTTCATCTGTGCTACCATCAGTTTTCGGGCAAGGGAGGAATTTGAAATGTATATGATCGTAGTGGGTGCGGGTAGCATCGGCACCAGCTTAATTGGTATCGCGGTTAAAGAGAAAAACAATGTCGTCGTTGTGGAGTCCACCGCCGACCGGGCGCACGAGATCAGCAATTTGTACGACATCACGGTTATCAACGGCGATGCCACCTCGAGCGACACGCTGCGGGAAGCGGGATCGGATCGGGCAGATGCGCTCATCGTCACCACCAGCGACGACGCGGTGAACCTGATGGTCGTTTCCATTGCCAAGGAACTGAAGATTCCGTCGATCGTGTCCATCGTGAACAAGAAGGAACACGCCGAGTTCTTCCGCAAGCTGGGGGCGAACGTGATGGAGAACCCGGAGGAAGTGGTGGCCAATCACCTGTACAACGCAGCCAAACGCCCGACGGTGCGCGACTTCACCATGCTGTCGCAGGGGGACCAGATCTTCCGCCTCACGGTACAGGAAACATCGCCGCTGGTCGGACGCACCCTGGCCGAGAGCAGCCGCCGCGGCACGCTTCCACCCACGATTTTGATCATGGCGATCGAGCGGGATGGGAAGCGAGAAATCCCGACCGGTAATTCAACGATCCAGGCCGGAGACGTGCTTACCATATTCTCGCTAGAGCGGGCGAGCGATGAATTGGTCGAAACCCTCACCGGATGAAAATCCCACTGCTTAGGACGCCACAGGACTTGGCGATCATCCTCCGCGATCTCGGCCTGCTCGTGCCGATGGTCGGAATTATGGCCGTGCTGTCTGCTATCGTCCCAGCGGTGTTCCACGAGGAATACGCGTTTATCCCCCTGGGGATCACTGCCGCTGCGTCGTTTGGGCTCGGCGCGATCCTCTATTTCCCGTTTCGCGGTGCCGGGGAAACGAAACTGAAGCACGGGATGGTGATCGCCGCGTTCGGCTGGCTGCTGGTTGCCGTACTCGGCTCGTTGCCGTTCACTCTCACCGCAATTTATGCCCATCGACTGGGAGTAGCGTCGCCGACGCTGCTCTACTTTCTCGATCCGCTGAATTCGTTCTTCGAGTCGGTGTCCGGCTACACCGGAACCGGCCTTACGATGGCGGCGCGGGCGAACCTCTTGCCACACACGATTCAGTGGTGGCGCAGCTTTATCGAATGGGTAGGCGGAATGGGCGTGATCGTACTCATGCTCACCATCCTCGCTGGGCCGCGCCCCGGGGCGGCGACGTACTCGCTGTATTACGCCGAGGCACGCGGGGAAAAGATCCACCCAAGCATCGTCTCCACCCTCCGCACGATGTGGTGGATCTTTCTGTTGTACACGTTCATCAGCATAATCGCGCTGTGGGGGGCAGGAATGCCAATTTGGGACGCGCTCAACACCGCGATGACCGGCATTTCCACCGGTGGATTCAGCGTGTCCGCGAACAGCATTGCCTCCTACCATTCAGTGGCGATTGAACTCGTATTGTTGCCGATCATGATCTTTGGCGCGATCAGCTTCGCCGTCCACTACGAGATGATGCGCGGGCGCGGGTCAATCCTGATCAAGGATATTCAAACACGGTGGTTACTCATCATCCTCGCGGCGGGAAGTCTGTTCCTCGCGTTGGAGAACAGCATGTACATTCCAGCGCTGCAGTCGCTGCGTTATTCTACGTTCCAGTTTGTATCAGCAATGACATGCACCGGGTTCCAGACCGCCAACATCGCTGCGTGGAGCGATACGGCCAAGCTCATCCTCGCCGCAGGGATGGTGTTCGGCGGGGCAGCGGGATCAACCGCCGGTGGCATTAAGGTGATCAGGATGATCATCCTGATGAAGGGGGTGCAATGGCGGTTCCGCCGCATTATCTCGCCGCGCGGTGCAATCGTGCCGTTCCGCATCGGTCCCACGGTCGTCGACCCGGCGGAGGTCGGGCATCGGTTGGAGGACGCGTCGCTGATCACCTTCCTGTGGTTGGTGTTCCTCGGGCTGGGTGTGATTGTGCTGCTCCACACCGCTCCGTCCCGGTTTAGCCTGTCCGATGTGATATTTGAAGTAGCGAGCGCTCAGGGGAACGTCGGCCTGTCGGTGGGCATCACGTCCCCCACCATGTCCACCCTGAGCAAGCTCACCCTGTGCTTCAACATGTGGATCGGGCGGCTGGAAATCATTCCGGTGCTGATGTTCATCCGCGCCATGTTCCTCGGAATCCAGTGACATTGCAGTGTGCGGACGGGTGTGAGGTGAGGACGTGAATGGGCACACCCTTTCGCCGTTGCTGGCGTCATCGGTGATCTTTGCGCTTACGTACGTCGGAATCTTCTCCGAACGGATCCATCGCACAATCGTCGCCCTTGCCGGCGCGGTGCTGATGATCGCAGTCGGGGGCTGGCTGTCGTTTTACGACATGGAACACGCTTCCGCTGCAATCGACTTCGACACGATCTCCCTGCTGTTGGGAATGATGATTATGGTGGGGATCCTAGGAAAGACCGGACTGTTTTCCTACCTCGCCGTGCGCGCCGCCCAGATTACCCACGGGAGCACGTGGCGGCTGATGATCGCTCTCGGCCTCCTCACCACCGTGGTATCGATGGTGCTCGACAACGTGACAACGATCATGGTGGTCGCTCCTGTCACCCTGTCCATCGCCGAACTGCTGGGGATAAGCCCGATCCCGTTTCTGATGGGGGAGGCAATCCTGTCCGATACCGGCGGAGTGGCAACCCTGATCGGCGATCCCCCGAACGTACTTATCGGATCGGCAGCCGGCCTCACGTTCAATGATTTTCTCATCCACCTCGCCCCGATCGTGCTGTTCGCGTGGGTCGTCACCCAAGGGGTCCTGTTGCTTGTGTTTCGCAATGACCTACGCCACGCTACCGATCCGGAGACCCTGGCCAAGCTCGATGCCCGCCGCGCCCTCGTCGATCCCACGACCGCGAAGAAAATGCTAATCGTCCTCGGCGGCACAATCCTTCTTTATCTGATCCACGATCGCATTGGGCTCATCCCGGGGATGGTGGCACTCATCGGGGCATCGATTGGGCTGCTGTGGATCCGACCGCCAATCGAAGAGGTGATGCATGAGATCCACTGGGATGTGCTGCTGTTCTTCATTTGCCTGTTCATCATTGTGGGCGGATTGGACCAGGCCGGGGTGCTCGGGCTGATTGCGCACGCCATCACCGGCCTCACCGCCCATGGAATTCTCATCGCCGCGCTGATCGTGATGTGGGGTGGGGCACTGCTGTCGGCGGTGGTGGATAACATTCCGTTCACCATGGCGATGATCCCGATCATCGCCGGGCTCGGAACAAGCGGGGTAGCGGTCGGGCCGCTGTGGTGGGCACTCGCTCTTGGGGTGGGGTTCGGCGGTAACGGTACTCCGATCGGTTCTACCGCCAACGTAGTCACCGTCTCCCTGTCTGAGCGTACCGACACTCCGATCACGTTTCGCACCTGGGTGCACAGCGGATCGATCTCCGCGTTCGCCTGCCTGGTCGTGGGGAGCATCGCCCTGATCATCGCGATGAAACTTGGGCTCATGTAGAATCGCAGCGCGTAGGAGGAACAGTGATCGCGCATGTATTGCTTCCGCTTCCGGTCGACCACGGATTCGATTTCCTCGTGCCTGCCGCGCTCGCCGCGGAGATCGCGGTGGGACGGCGCGTCAAGGTACGGTTTACCGGCCGCGACCGCACGGGAATCGTCGCAGCAGTCGCGGCAGAGAGTGCACATCCGGGTGAGTTGGAGCCAGTACTCGCCGTCTATCCCGCACCCGCGTTTTCGCCGGCGGCACTGGAGTTCGCCCTGGAAGTAGCGCGCGACTACCTTGCCCCGCCCGGAGTTGCCGTCAACCGAATTTTGCCGCACCGGGTTGCGGCACAACCGCGGGAACGTCACTTCTGCCTCGCCGTTGACCTGACCACAGCCGTTGCCGCCCTAGAGCGGATGACACGCGCCCCGCGCCAGGCTGCGGTCATGCGCGCCCTTCTCGCGGCGACCACACCGCTCTCACCGGGACAACTGCGCGCCGCCCTGGGCGATGTCGGTCGCCCGCTCGCCCGTCTCGTGGAACTCGGGTTAGTAAAAGAGTGCGGGCACGATCGTCCGCCGTCATCACCCGCGCATCCGCTGCCACCGGAACACGAAACGCAAGCAGCGTGGGTGGATGCGCTTCCGCGCTCCGGGACGGCCCTCGTGTACGCACGCCGGCGATATGCCGGATACGCACGAATTCTGCGGGAGCGGCTTACCCCGGCAAGCGGGGCATTGGTCCTCGCCCCGGAGATTCTCGCCGCTACCGCCCTGCATCGGTTCCTAGCTCGATACACGCCGGGCCCGATTGCCCTGTACCACAGCGGTTTGCCCGATGGGGTTCGTGGTCGCGTGTGGGAGGAGGTGCGGGCCAAGAAGGTGCAAATCGTGGTCGGCACGCGGTCAGCGCTGTTTCTTCCGTTTTCGCGGTTGGAACTGATCATCGTCGATGATGAGCAGGATCGCTCCTACAAGCAGGACGAGATGCTTCCTTATTACCATGCGTGCACCGTCGCCGAGAACCGGGGAACGGACGGACTGGTCATCCTCGGGACAGCCGCTCCGGCGGTGGAGACGTTCCAGCGCGCAAGTCAGGGTGATATCGCCCTCGTGCGCACCGACAACGCTTCGGCGGTGAACGTCCGTATCGTTGACATGAAGGGCGAACCCAGCCCAGTGAGCACACCACTGCGTGACGCCCTCGCGCGCACGCTCGCCGCCAATGGAAAGGCGATCGTCATGGTACCGCGCCGCGGCTACTTTCAGGCGGTGATCTGTAAGCAATGCGGCCGGCCGCTGCGGTGTCCGCACTGCGGGGTAAACCTGGCGTACGATGTCAATCGGGCGCAGCTCGTGTGTCGTGTGTGCGGGCGTGCCTATTCCCGATTCGCCTGCCCGCACTGCGGCAGCCGCGCGCTTCGGTTTGTCGGTGCTGGCGTGGAGCGGGTCAGGGATGAGATCGTGCATGCGTTTCCGGACGCGCGTACCCTGTTGGTCAACGGTGAACTCATCGCCCGCTACCCCGATCTTGATCTGGAACATGCGGTGGCTGACGCTGATGTCATCGTGGGAACGCCGATGATCGCCAAAGGAGGACCCATCCCCGGATTGCGGCTCGCTGCCGCGATAGGAGTGGACGCACTCCTTGCCGTGCCCGACTTCCGTGCCGCCGAACGCGCGTACCAACACCTCATCGGTCTCGCCGGGCGGATGGAGGACGGTGAACTCATCATCCAAACAAACTATCCTGACCATTATGCGCTGCGCAGCGTTGCAACCGGAAACTACGAATTATTACGGGAAAACGAGCTCGCGGCGCGGGAAGCGTTTTCCTATCCCCCATTCGCGCGGTTGGCCCGCATCTTCCTCACCGCGCGTTCCCCGACCCGCCGTCGTGTGGATGCGGATCGGATCAGTGCCGCGCTCGCCGAATTTGGGGTTGAACTCCTCGGACCATCCCCGCATCCCCGCCGCGCTGCGACCGATTTCATCCTCGTCAAGGCGAAGGACGCCACCGTATTGCCCACAGCGTGTCGTGCGGCGCGAGACACAGGGGCACGAGTGGAAATCGACATTGATCCCGACCGGATCTAAGCGAGGTGGATCTCGATCACATCCTTGTCGGCAAGCACGTGGTCGGTTGGAACCTGTTGTCCCGGGAACCGTCCCGAGCCCCATACGCGTACGTACTTGAGCTTGTCCGCAAACTCGCGGTGTACCGCGATGACAGCGTCGTGCACGGTGCTGCCGGCAGGCAAGGTGTACGGCTCAGTTAGGTCGGGCGGCTTGCCGGGAAGCTTGGTGTAGATGCGGATGATGTTGAGGGCGCGGAACACCTCGGCGCGCAGTTGTTCTAGGCCGGTTCCCGTTGTCGCCGACACGGAGATCACCGGGAACAGCGCGGCCAATTCCGCGGTTGGGGGCGCGGGGGCGAGGTCGGTTTTGGTGACGACGATCCGGCACGGCACATCCCGTATCCGCGCATCTGTTTCTCCGCTCGCCGCGGCAACGAGTCGCAAGTGATGGTCCTCCAGGATAAGCATGATTTCCTCGGCGGCAGCGGTCGCGGCAGCCGTATCGATCACTAGAAGCACGAGATCGGCCTGGCGCACGAGGCTGTACACCCATGGTTCGGTGTACTCGGTGGTAACCGGCGGCAAGTCAATGAGCTGGATCGCCACGTCCTCAAACTCCATCATCCCGGGAACGGGAATGAGGGTGGAGAATGGATAATCAGCGATCTCGGGTCGGGCGTTGGTAACGGCGGCGAGCAGACTCGACTTGCCGGAGTTCGGCGGGCCGACGAGCACGACCTGTCCCGCCCCTTCACGGTCGATGTGGTCGGGCCCAGTGCGTCGTCCTTTCTTATGTGACGCCTGCTCCGTCTCACGCAACTTGGCGATCCGCCGCTTGATGTCCGCCTGCATCTTGTCCGTCCCCTTGTGCTTGGGAATGGTAGCGAGCATCTCCTCCAACGCAGCGAGTTTCTCCCGCGGGGTTTGAGCGGCACGAAATCGCTCTCGCGCCTTCAAAAACTCAGGTGTAAGATTCGCTGGCATCGCATCCCTCCTCGGCATGGTAGGGTAAACAGAACACAAAACCGATGCAAACTGATACCGGCCGGCGAGCACCTGCCACCTAAGTTGCCGTTTCCCCGCGTGCCCGGTATTATCGAATCCGCCAAATTGGATCTCCGACCCGTCTTTACCTACGGGCACGACCTATGGGGGACGGGCGTTAGGGTGCGGCCGGAAACGACCGTGCCTCCCACATTCGGAAAGGAGGTTTACATGAAGTTCTACGTTGTGCTCCTCGTTGGAGCGTTGTTGCTTA
>WFSM01000029.1 GCA_015485945.1 Candidatus Bipolaricaulota bacterium
TGCCGGGAGTGCGGGATGCATTCCGAACCCTTGGGTTCACAATCGAGGACTCGTCATACGACGCCGTTATCCGCAGCCCGGAGGGTGACGCGATCGTCGCAGTCGCCGCTGCTGATCCCGGGCCGGTCGATGTGCCCTCCTACCGGCGGCTCCTCGATTGGGTCGATCGGGCCCGCACCGCTGGCACCGGGCCGGACAAGGGTATTTTAGTGGTCAACGCCGCCATTGGGCGCGATCCCAAGCGGCGCAAGACCCAGTTTACCCCTGCGGTACTGCGGGGGTGTAAATCCCAGGGGTTCTGCCTCATGACCACCTACGCGCTGTACAAACTCGTCGGGACAGCACTGGAGCACAATGACGAACAGACGCGGGCCCGCATGCGAAAGAAGATCATCGAGTGCGATGGGGAGTTCCGTGCGTGACTATCCGTGACTACGCGGTATTGTTCCTCGTCCTCGTGCCGGTGAGCGCTGGCGCTGCCGCCGCGTTTGCGCAGTGGATGCGGCGTTACAACCTGGGCCAACGGATCCGCGAGTACGGACCCACCCTCCACGCTGGCAAATCCGGCACCCCGACGATGGGGGGTACGGTGATCTTCGTCCTGTGGGGACTGGCTATAGGCGGGATCGCGATTGTTCATCCCATTCCCTGGCAGGGCTGGTTCATGTTTATGGCCGCAGGCGGGGCGGGTGCAGTGGGGATGCTCGACGACATCTTGTCCCTCCGATATCGTCGCTCCCTCGGGCTGCGGGCGTGGCAGAAGGTGATGCTTGTGACCGCCGCAGCGGGGGTAATGTTCGCCGTATTCCCGGAAATCGCGCCGATTCCGTTCCGCGTGCCGTTTTCCGCGCTGGCGGTCGTTCTTCCGGGGTGGGCCGCGTTCCTCGTGTACTGGGCCGTGTTCCTCGCGACAACGAACAGCATGAACCTCACCGACGGGCTTGACGGGCTCGCCGCCGGGGTAACGGTCGTCATCCTCATCGGGTTCCTGCTGATCGGACGGACGGAGACGATTGTGCCTGTTCTGGTTCCGCTTATTCCCATCCTCATCGGGTTTTTGTGGGTCAACTTTCACCCGGCGCGCCTGTTCCTCGGGGATGTAGGGGCGTTCACCATCGGCGGAGCGGTCGCCGGGGCAGCGGTGGTGTCAGGAACATCATTTCTGCTCCCAATCTTAGCCGGATTGCTCGTAATTGAGGCGGGCTCGGTGATCGTGCAGGTCGCGGCGTTCAAGGGGTTTGGAATACGGGTGTTCAAGATCAGCCCGGTCCACCATCATTTCGAGCACGCCGACGGCATCAATTATCGGTTTTTGCTGCCGAACGTGGAATGGCCGGAGGAAAAGATCGTCGTTCGCTTGTGGATCATCGAGGGACTGTGCGTGGCGCTGGCGGCGTTCGCCACCATCGGACTAAGTGGTGCCGGAGGTGGGACTTGAACCCACACGAGGTGTAATCCCCACAGGATCCTGAATCCTGCGCGTCTGCCAATTCCGCCACTCCGGCATCGCGAAAAAAGTTTAAATTCCCATGTGGGGCATGTCAACTACTCGAGGTAGCCCAGGTCGCGCAGGCGGTTCTCAACCTGTTGCTCTTCCTCGGGCGAATACGGTGGTATGTAGCCCGCTTCCATCAGTGCTGTGCGCAGTACCGTCTCAACGTATTCCGACACCGATCCCGCTGACAGTTCGCTGAGGTGGTCCACGATCACCTGGACGATATCGGCCGATACCACGATCGATCGCTTTTCCATCACTTCTCCTTCGGTCCTAATCCGAAATGTTCGAGAATCATTCCCTTGACGTCGAGGATCGACCGTTCGTCGTGACTATCCCCGGGACGGGAGATCAGGATCCCGTACGGAGCGTGATTGGCGTCGTCGGGGCCGGTGTCGTTCTCGTGGAAATGAATGCGGTTCCAACCGATTGTCCCGATCGACCGCCACCGCAGATCGCCGAAGTACACGAACAGGTCGGGCGGGATGCCGTTCACCGCTGGATACAACTCCTCGGGGCGAAAGACGCGGGTACCAATTGCAGCACCTGTTTCGTCTGGGATCGCGGTGATCGCATCCGTAAGCTCATCCCGCACCCGGACGTAATCGCGCGGCGATACGATCCCCTCCGGCTCCCGTCCGGTGACGTTGAGGAACACCCGTCCGTAGTATCCTCCCTCGCCCCACGCGGCCGTGCGCGACCAATCCACCTGCTTGGCTGCAATCAGATCACCGATCCGCGTCGGTTTATCCGGGTACTCCCGCAGGGTCAGGTAGCCCTCCTGGATCAACCACTCGTTGATTCCGATTCCACCGTCCATGCGCTGCGCCCCGTGGTCGGAGACGATCATCACCCGGGTATCGGCCGGCATCGCGTCGAGCAACTGCGCAAGTTCAGCATCGATCAGTCGATAGTAGTCGGGGATGGCGTCGTGGAACGGGCTGTCCGGATCGTATTTTCGGTGGGCCTTGTCGTAGTGCGACCACAGGCCGTGGTGGATGCGGTCGGTCCCAATCTCCACCATCGCGAACAAGTCCCAATCGTGGGCGGTGACGAGGTGCCGTGCGAGCTTGAACCGTTTTTTCGTCATTTCGCGGAGCTCATCGATCAGCCACGCTTTATTGTCGGTGCGGAACCCGCGCACATCGAGAACGTACTCACCTACAACGGCTGCGATCTCATCCTTCAGGGCGGTGGGGTAGGTGTAGGCGGCGTCCGTTCCCGGGGCGAGGAACCCGGACACGAGAACGCCGCGCACCGGCTTCGGCGGATACGTCCCCGGGATGCCGAGCAGGATCGAGCGCAGGCCGTGTCTTCCGAGCGTGTCCCACACCGTCTCCGCCCGGAACGCGGCCGAGGTGGTGACCCGCAGGCCGGTGTAGGAATAATCAGCGCGGTTGCGGAACCCGTACACGCCGAGTGCACCGGGGTCGGTTCCGGTCATCATACTCATCCACGCCGGGATCGTGATCGGGGGATCGACCGATCGCAGCCGCGCAAAGCTCCCCTCACTAACCAACGCGGAGATCGTGGGCAGCTGGGGAAGGAGTTCCCGTAGGAGGTCAGGATCGGCACAGTCGAGGCCGATGAGCGCAAGTTTGGTCATCGGAACGCCTCCCGCAGGATGCGTGCCACCTCGGGGCGGGTGAACTCCGGCGGCAGATCCACCCCCGCGCGCAACAGTTCCCGTACCTTTGTCCCGGACAGGAACAC
>WFSM01000030.1 GCA_015485945.1 Candidatus Bipolaricaulota bacterium
AAGGCTTCCCTCGACGCGGCAGCGAACATCCCGGGGAGCTCGCTCGTCACCGTGATGGCGCGCAACGGGACCGAGTTCGGGATCCGCGTCTCCGGGACCGGAGACCGCTGGTTCACCGCTCCGGCACCGATGGTCGACGGGTTGTATCTTCCCGGGTTTACCGCCGCCGACGCCGCTCCGGACATCGGCGACTCGTCGATCACCGAGACCACCGGCTACGGCGGGTTCGCCATGGCCGCTGCCCCGGCGATCGTCCAGTTCGTCGGCGGCACTCCGCAGCGGGCGATCGAGTTCACGCAGCGGATGTACGAGATCACCCTCGCCGAGAACAACGCCTATCAGATTCCCGTCCTCGGCTTTCGCGGCACCCCGACCGGGATCGACGTCCTCAAGGTCGTGGAGACCGGGATCGTCCCGGCGATCAACACCGGAATCGCCCACAAGGAGCCGGGGATCGGGATGGTCGGGGCCGGACTCGTGACCCCGCCGATCGCGTGCTTCCGCGCCGCAGCGCGGGCACTCGCTGAAACGCTGAAAAAGGAGGAATCATGAAGGTAATCGACCTAACAATCCCGCTTGGAATCGCGACCCCGCCGTGGCCGACCTACGAGCCGCTCCAGGTGAAGTACTTCAAGCGCCTCGCCCCCAACGGCGCGAACGGCCAGCTCGTCACCCATTCCAATCACGTCGGTACGCACCTCGACGGCGAGATCCACTTCTACACCCCGGGCAAGGACATCGCCGCGCTTGACTTTGACTTTCTCGTCCACGAGGGGGTGATTGTCGATCTGTCCGACGCCGTCGGTGATTACGACATCTATACCTCGGAGATGATCGAGAAGCGGGTCGACGTCAAAGAAGGAGACATTCTGATCATCCACACCGGGTACCACCATTACGGCTGGGACCAGCCGACCGCTGACGAGATCCGCTACATGATCAAGCATCCCGGGCCGGACCGCGAGTTCGCCCAGTGGTGCGTCAAGAAGAAGATCCGCTGGATCGGGGTCGACTGCGGGAGCGCCGATCATCCGATGAACACGATCATCCGTGATTGGATGCCCCGCCAGGCGAAAGAGGCCGACGCCCACTTCCGCGCCAAGTATGGGGTCCCGCTCGCCGAGCGGTTCGACGACTCCAAGTACCAGTTGATGCACATCGAGCTGTTCGATAAGGGAATCATCCACGCCGAGTGCGTCGGCGGGGACATCGATCTGTTGTTGAACCAGCGTGTTACGATCGGCTGCTTCCCGTGGCGGTTCGTGGACGGCGAGAGCTCGATCGCGCGGATCGTCGCGTTCGTCGACGACGATCGTTATGACGAGCTGATGAACGTGAAGAGCAAGTGCGTCCTCACCAAGTTCGGCGACATCGCCGGGGCGAAGAACCCGCAGTTGCATGCGGCCGGACGTACGTAAAGCGTAGCGTCGCAGCTTGTCTGCGACGTTCCTCTTTAGTGGCCGAAGCGATAGCCAAGTGATCAGTGAAGAATCGGGGCTCATCCAAGTAACCCGTATCGGCGGATCGGCATTCCGCTATCTGACGGCGGGAAGACGCCGCGGGCGCGTCGTCTCCTCGTTCTCCGGCGGGATCAACCTCCTGTTCGAGGGCGGAGAGGCGTTCGTCCCGATTCAGACTCCTTCTGTTCCGCTCCATCCGTGGGCGATCGAGGTCGGCAACGACCCGCTCCGCCTGCCCGACGGAACGCTGGTGTTCGCGAATAGTGGCGAGCTAGGGCTCGGGAACGTGCGAATTTCCCTTCTTGACGCTCAAGTCGAGGCGTTGGCCCTCCCTCCGATCTCGAAAGATGCGGCCGCTATCGCCCGGCGTAGTCTCCCGGTCCTCGCCCGGTTCGTCGAGGAAGCGCGAAAGATGCACCCGCCCGACCCGTTCCAGCCCCAGATCGACGCTATCATCGCACGTTGGCATGAGACTGGAGATCCCGCGGTTCTCCTCGATCTCATTGGCCGCGGGGCCGGCTCCACCCCCTCCGGCGACGACGTCCTCGTCGGGATCATCGCCGTGATATCGCTGTTCGAAGGCGTAGATGAACAAGCAGGAGAGATTCTAGCCCGGCTCCGCACCGGGGTTCGTGAAACCGCACGCGCCCGCACCCCCCTTCCCTCTGCTCAGATGCTCCTCTCCGCCTGTGCCCAGTCATTCCCCGCGCCGATCCTTGAATTGCTGAAGGCACTCACTTTAACGGATGCCGCAGAGGCTAACCTTCGGGAACGGGCCGAGCACATTGCTCAGCTCGGTCATCACTCCGGGATCGCTATCCTGTCAGGCTTAATCGGCTATTTGTTTGCTCACACAATATTGGACTGCAAGACCTCGTACATTGAGCAGTGAGATGGAGGGGAGCTGTCCTTTCGGTTCGTCTTGCTCTACGATGTAGATGGAGATGAACCTTGGGTGGGCAGGTCGGCGCAAGACAGGAACGGCAGCTACGCCAGTTCAGGGGTCAGATGGACCGCCCTCCCACAAGCCCGAACAGTATCCAGAGCGCAGCTTACGCCACAGCTCGCGTTACGAGACCAAGCTGGAGAGGGCAGCCCACTCGAACTCTCCAGCACTTCTCATTGACGGAGGTTCCACTATGCCGTGTATCGGAGTGGATGTAGGCAAGCAAACCCTGGTCACCTACGATGGTGAGAAAGAGCGTGTGTTCCTCAATCGAACGGGACTTCCCGAGTTTGCCGAGTTCGTGAACCACGGCCGGAAAGTGCTTATCGTATTCGAGGCGACGAACACCTACTCCCACAAGCTTGAGGCGTTGTGCCGGGAGAGGGGCATCCCCATGGTGAAGCTAAATCCAAGATTGATTCCAAGCCTCCGCGAGGTGAACAACAAGCGTTCCAAGACCGACAAGACCGCTGCTGAGCTTCTCTACCAGTACGGTGTAGAACGGGGGAAGGATGAGGCGAGAAAAGCTCTCCCGGCTGATTCCTTAGCACGCGCCATCTCGGCCCAGCTGGCGATCTACCGGGTGACTCAGAAAGCACGGGTAGCATACCAGGGACTGTTGGAAGCGCTGAGTCAGGATCCATCTACCCCGCGGGAGTTGCTCACTGAACTTAACGAAACGATCAACTCCCTGAAGGAGAAAGAGCGGGAGTGCATCGCTCGGGCTGAAGAGATCATCAAGAACGATGAGCAAGCGGCTCGATCCCGGCAGGTGTTACAGACGATCCCTGGGATCGGACCGGTGATGGCGACCACCTTGTTGACACTGTTTCGCCGGTATCGGGAAACTAACAGAAAACAGATCGTAGCGCTAGCTGGGATTGATCCGATCGAGCATCGCTCTGGGAGCTCGGTGCACAAGAAGCCACGGATCAGCAAGCGGGGGAGCGGCGAGATCCGCAAGCGCCTGTACGAAGCGACCCTATCAGCGGCGCGATTCAATCCAGCGGTGAACGGGATCTATCGTCGATTAAAGGAAAGAGGTAAGCCAGAGAAGGTAGCACGGATCGCTGCGGCGAGGAAACTGCTCCTCATCGCCCATGCGATCTACAAAAGCGGTGAGCCGTACCGCTCACCAATCAACAAGGAGGGTTGACTCTCAATACAGTATCTGAACATCCCTCTTGAATTTTCAAGTCATACGCTGCTCACTTCCCGAACTTTGTAATCGCGGGCGTTCTTCATCATTGCCCAGATGACACGGACAAGATGTCGTCCTAACGCACGAACCGCTTGATTGTGTGCCTTCCCCTCAGCCCGTTTCCGCTCGTAGTACTTCCTGGATTCAGGCACCCACAGTATGTGTCGTACTACCGCCGTCATCATCGCTGCCTTGGCGCGG
>WFSM01000031.1 GCA_015485945.1 Candidatus Bipolaricaulota bacterium
CAGGTATTGGTAGAAGACGGGGTCGGGGTGCGTGTCGTGTCCATGCCGAGCTGGGAGCTATTCGACCGCCAGCCCAAAGAATACCGCGATTCGGTCTTGCCGCCGGCAATCACGGCGCGGGTGGCGGTTGAGGCGGGGACGACCCGCGGCTGGGAACACTACGTCGGCACAACCGGGGAGATCGTGGGAGTCGATCGGTTTGGCGCGAGCGCCCCCGGCGTCGTTGTGCTGGAGAAATACGGGATCACGGTCGATCACGTCGTCGCAGCGGCAAAGCGGGTGTTGGCACGCGGTCAGTAGGTTGGGATCTCGTCCAATTTTCCCTGGCGCAGGAGCGCGATCAGTGAATCGACTGCCGCTGCCACTGGCGCGGACAATCCGATGCCGAGGGACAGGTCGTGCGGCTCCACTCCGATGATGACGACTTGCCCCGCCGTGTCCGCAAGCTGGGCGATCAAAAACGATAGCGGCAGGCCGTGCGTCGATGCGAGCATGCGATCGGTCATGTCCAGCGGCAGGCGGCGCATGGTCCCCGGCGAGAGGCCGATGCGGGCGGCGTCGACAATCACGAGGAGATCAGGATGGAGAGCGCGGATTTGGCCGGTGACATTCTCCGGCGCTGCCCCGGCGACGATCACCTCCCAGTCAGTGTCATCCATCCCGGCGGCAACGGCCGGGCCGACACCGTCGTCGCCGGACAGGGTGTTCCCCACGCCGACGAGCACTTTGATCATCGTTCCGTGAGTGTGCGGTAGCGCCCGATTCCGCGGTAACGGTTGTAGCGCGCCACCACTAACTCGTCGGTGGGAATCGGTACGAGCTCGTTTAAATTGCGGATCAGCGCGTCTTTCAGCGCGGCTGCGGCCTGGGCCGGATTGCGGTGCGCGCCGCCGAGCGGCTCGGGGATGATCGCGTCGATCACCCCAAGCTCATGCAGCCGGGGCGCGGTCAGGCTGAGGGCGGCCGCTGCTTCCTTGACCTTGTCCTTATCCTTCCACAAGATCGCCGCCGCGCCCTCGGGACTGATCACCGAATAGATCGCGTTCTCCAGCATCAGGATCCGGTCGGCAACCCCGATCGCGATTGCTCCACCCGATCCCCCTTCTCCGATGACCGTGGCGACAATCGGCGTGCGCAGGCGCGCCATCGTTGCCAGGTTCACTGCAATCGCCTCCCCGACGTTATTTTCCTCCGCCGCGAGGCCGGGGTACGCTCCCGGCGTGTCGATCAGGGTGATCACCGGAAATGAGAACCGCTCCGCCAGCCGCATGATCCGCCGTGCCTTGCGGTACCCCTGTGGCCGCGGCATTCCGAAGTTGCGCTGTTTGTTCTCCTCCACCGACCGTCCTTTTTGTTCGCCGATTACTGCCACCGTCCTTCCGTCGAGACGAGCGAGCCCGGTTACCATCGCCGGATCATCGCCGGAGAGGCGGTCGCCGTGCAGCTCGTAGAAGTCGGTGAACACCATGCCGATGTAGTCGAGGGTGTACGGGCGCTCCGGATGGCGGGCGAGCTTCACCCGCTCCCATTCGGACAGGTTGCTGTACATCTCGCGGCGCAACACGGCGAGCTTTTCCTCCAATTCGGCGATCGCAGCGGAGAGGTCAATCCCGTCGGTTTCGTTCAGCTCGCGCAACTCCTTGATTTTCGCCTCGAGGAGGTCGAGTGTCTGTTCGTCGCTCATGCTACCTCCGCAAACAGGGAAAGCAGTTTCCCGAGCTCTTCCTTCAGGCTTTCCCGGGGGACGACACGGTCGATCACCCCGTGGGCGAGGGCAAACGCGTCAGTCTGAAAGTCCTCGGGCAGCTCTTCGGCGATTGTGTCCTTGATCACCCGCCGGCCGGCGAACCCAATCGTCGCTCCCTTTTCGGCGATGATAACGTCGCCGAGGCTGGCGATCGACGCCTGCACGCCGCCGGTGGTGGGATAGGTCATGATCGAGATAAACGGGATTCCCTCGTCCCCGAGCCGTGTCCGCACCGCCGCCACTTTCGCCATCTGCATCAGGGAGAAGATCCCCTCCTGCACGCGGGCGCCGCCGGATGACGACACAAGCACGAACGGAACGCGGCGCTGGATCGCTTCTTCCATCCCGCGGCAGATTTGCTCTCCCATTACCGACCCCATACTCCCGCCGATGAACTGGAACTCCATCACCCCAATCACAATCGGAATCTCCGTTACCGTTGCGCTTCCGAGAATGATCGCGCTTGCCAACCCGGTCTTTTCCTGCGCTTCTTCGATTCGCTTGGGATAAGGCTTGGTGTCGGTGAACGTGAGCGGGTCGTCGTCCATGATCGGTTCGGAAATATCGATAAACGTCCCTGGATCGATCAGCGATTCCAGCCGTTCCTTAGCGGTGAGGAAGAAGTACGCCCCGCAGTGGGGGCAGATGTTGTTGTTTTCGCGCACCCGCCGCTTGAACACGAGCTGACCGCACGATTTACACCTGATCCACAGGCTCTCGTCGAGCTTTTTCTCCAGATCGACGCGAAAGTACTTTTTATCCTTGAATATCGGCATTGTATCACTCCTTCGGCCGGCGGCGGGAGAACGGGTTAAACCACGGTCGCCGCGGCGGCTCGGGCCCGTTCTTGATGCGCAGGCTATCCGGGAGGATGGCGCCGCTGGAGATGACCATTGACAGCGCATCCTCTACCGGCATATCGAGGTATCTTATCTTCCGCTTGGGAACGACGAGCATCCATCCCGACAGCGGGTTGGGCGCGGTGGGAGCGTACACGAGGATCGAATCCTCCCCGGTTTCGTCGTCCAGCTTCCCCACGTTCTCATTGGTGACAAGCCCGATCACCCACATCCCATCCTTGGGGTACTCGAACATCACCACCTTTTGGAACGACGACGAATCGCGCCCCAACAGCGCGCGCGTGAACTGTTTCAGCGCAGTATACATCCCCCGCACTCCGGGAATGGACGACAAAACGCGGTCGAGGTAATACTCCAGTGCCCGTCCGAGGAAATTGCGCATGATCAGACCCACGACCAGGATGAGGATAACGAGCATGTAGATCCCCATCCCCGGGATCCATCTGCCGAGCGCCCGCTCCACCATGTCGCCGAACGGGGTGTGGCGCCCGACCATGCTGTTCAGTATGTGGTACATGTACCACAGGATGTAAAACGTGAGCCCGATGGGAAGGATGGCTAACAGACCGCTGATGAAAGTGTCCCACAAACGGCGCACAAACACCCTCATCGGACCATCACCTGCACTTGTCCGATCACTCAAATCGCCTCAAACTCGTATTATAGGGGATGATGGAAACGGGCGCATACCGGGCGAAGATATTGCTGGGAGTGGGCGGACTTATTGTGCTGCTCATCGGAATTGGATTCGGGCTGACGACGGTCTATCCCCTGCGCTACGAGCAGGAGATCACCGCCGCGGCGACCGCGCACGGGCTCGATCCGTACCTTGTATTTGGGGTGGTGCGGGCCGAGAGCCGATTTCGGCCGTCCGTCGTCTCCCGTGCTGGCGCGATCGGGCTGATGCAGATTACCCCCGCCACCGGGCAGTGGATTGCAACCAAGCTCGGGATTACCGCGTTCACCCCCGCCGATTTGTATGACCCGGCAACAAACATCCAGTTCGGAACGTGGTACCTGCGCCATCTGATCGACCGGTTCGGCGGCGACGTCGATACCGCCCTGCTCGCGTACAACGCCGGCCCGGGAGCGGCCGACCGCTGGCACGCCGGTACCGAACCCGTGTATCCGGAGTCCGCGGCCTACCTCACCGCTGTCCACCGCAACCGTGTGTTATACCGGCTGCTGTACGGATCATTTATCGGGCCGGTACTGCGGATGTTCACGGGGTGAGATTGCAGTAAACGGTCGCGTACGCTAGTATTTCGGAGATTGCTAATCAACTAATATTTAGGAGGTTTATTGTGTCGGAGCCGATCAAGTGGGTGAAGAAGGATCCGGCCAAGGAGAACGTTTTTTGGCCGACCGAAGACATGAAGAAACGGGCATGGATGGCCGACGAGTCGATCTATTCCGAGGCGAACGCCGATCCGGTGAAATTCTGGGCCAAGCACGCCGAGGAACTGCACTGGTTCAAGAAATGGGACAAGGATTACGAATTTGCCCCGCAGGCGTACAAGTGGTTCGTCGGCGGGAAGATCAACCTGTCGTACAACTCCCTCGACCGCCACATTGCCGCCGGTCATGGTGATCGCATCGCCATCATCTGGGAGCCGGAGCCGACCGACGAATCACCGCTCAAGATCACGTATTCCGAGCTTCACAAGCTCGTGTCCAAGTTCGCCAATGTGCTCAAGGGCCTGGGGGTGAAGAAGGGTGACCGCGTTGGGATCTATCTCCCGATGATTCCCGAGGCAGTAATTGCGATGCAGGCGTGCGCCCGTATCGGCGCGCCGCACTCGGTCGTATTCTCCGCGTTCAGTCCCGACTCCCTCCGCGACCGCATGATCGATGCCGGTGCCAAGGTGTTGATCACCGCCGACGGTTACTACCGCCGTGGCAAGCAGATCAACCTGAAGAAAAACGCCGACGCTGGGGTCGAGGGGACCGAAGTGGAGAAGGTCATTGTGGTCAAGCGTCTCGACGGGAGTGCCGCCATGACGCCGGGCCGCGACCTGTGGTACCACGAGCTGATGCAAGGCGTGTCCGACGAGTGTCCGGCCGAAGAGCTGGACGCCGAGGACCTCGCATTTCTCCTGTACACGTCGGGAACGACGGGCCAGCCGAAGGGGATCATGCACACCACCGGCGGGTACGCTGTTCAGTCCTACTTGACGGCCAAGTGGAACTTCGACCTGCACGACGGCGACATCTTCTGGTGCACCGCCGATGTCGGGTGGATC
This sequence comes from Candidatus Bipolaricaulota bacterium, assembly GCA_015485945.1. Lineage (GTDB taxonomy): Bacteria > Bipolaricaulota > Bipolaricaulia > UBA7950 > UBA9294 > S016-54. Next base: position 4,851 of record WFSM01000031.1, read on the forward strand.
ACCGGCCACACCTACATCAACTACGCGCCGTTGATGAATGGGGTGACGACCGTGATCTACGAGGGCTCGCCCGACGCCCCGGACTACGGACGCATGTGGGC
>WFSM01000032.1 GCA_015485945.1 Candidatus Bipolaricaulota bacterium
CGCCGCTCGGGTAGCGGACGAACAACCTCGGGAATCACGTCTCCGGCCCGCTGCACGACCACGGTGTCGCCGATGCGGATGTCCTTGCGCTTGACCTCGTCCTCGTTGTGGAGGGTGGCACGCGAGATTTCCACCCCGCGCACCCGCACCGGCTCGAGGACCGCGACCGGGGTGAGGACGCCGGTTCGTCCCACCTGAACGATGATGTCCTTTACCTTAGTTATTCCCTGCTCGGCCGGGAACTTGCCGGCAATCGCCCAGCGCGGGCTGCGCGCCAATTCTCCGAGGATCACGCGGGCGGCAAAGTTGTTTACCTTAACGACCACTCCGTCAGCCTCGTACGGAAGATCGTCCCTGGTATTTTTCATCTGTTCGTAAAACGCGATCGCCTCCTCAATCCCATGACACACCTGGTAGAGTGGGTTCGCCCTGATCCCCAGTTTGGGCAGAATCTCCAACAGCTCCTCCTGCGACCGAATCTCGACTCCCTCGACACGTCCGATGTCATACCCGAAGAACTTGAGCGGGCGTGCGGCAGTGACACGCGGGTCAAGTTGCCGTAACGATCCGGCGGCGAGATTGCGGGGATTAGCGAACAACGGCAACCCCTGATTCTCCCGTTCGCGATTGAGGCGGATGAAGTCGGCCTTGTCGATGTACACCTCACCCCGCGCCTCAAACAGCGGCGGAACGCGACCATCCAGCTTCCGCAGCCGCAGCGGGATGCTGTTAATCGTACGCAGATTAGCGGTGACATCCTCGCCAATTACCCCATCGCCCCGGGTTGAGCCCTGAATGAACACCCCATCGCGGTACACGAGCTCTACCGACAGGCCGTCAAGCTTTGGTTCGGCAATGTAGGTGACCTCGTCTGTATCGAGGATACGCCGCACGCGGCGGTCGAACTCACGCAGCTCGTCGGCATTGAATGCGTTAGCCAGACTGCGCATTGGAACTGCGTGCACTACAGGCGCAAACCCCTCTGCGGGAGGGGCGCCGACCCGTTGGGTGGGCGAGTCCGGAGTGACAAGATCGGGATGCTGTGCTTCCAATTCCTGCAAGCGTCGGAACAACGCGTCGTACTCGGCGTCAGTTATCTCCGGCTGGTCAAGCACGTAGTACCGGTAGTTGTGGTAGCGAATTTTCTCCCGCAGCTCTTCGATCTCGGCGCGAACATCTTTATCCATATTTAAAAGAGTGACCCCAAACGCCGGATTTGTCAACCCTGTCAGCGCTTGGGGCCATCTCCGCTAGGGAAGTACCTCGATAGGAACAAGGATTACTTTGCCTTGGCCGTACACGATCCAGAAGTTGTATCTGCCCGGCGGGAGGTTGGCGGTGTTGATTCCCAACCAGTACAGGTTATTCGCGTAGTGGCTGGAGAACGAATATGGGATGACGGTTCCACCGCCGCCGGCCGCCGCCAACGAAACACCGGGACGGGTCACCCGAATCCACGGCAACCCCTGCTTGCGCGCATCGCGGGAGAGATCGATGCCCACGTCTAATTGTGCCCCGGGACGTGTCTTCACCGGGGCGATGGCGGCGTGCAGAGCCGCCTCATCCAGCGTACTGGAATTCATGAAATCGGCGGTTGCTATCAGTGGATGCCCCTGCGCATCGTGTCCATAAGTGATGATGCCCATGTTGGTCTGCCAGTTGCTGGGCGAATCGGGCTTAAGGGGATCGATCCGTTCCATCGAGGCATGAATCTCTGCGTTCCCAGCTGGCCAGCCGGTGCGCGGTTCCGGCGCAGAGTTAGCGGTATCAACAACTTTCCCCTGCGCGTTCACTAATTCAATTACGTCCCCACCGGGGTCAAATGCAAGGTGATACGGGGGCGTAGTGTCATAGATCAATCCCGGTTTGACGTTGCTCACGGTCTTATCGTTGAACCGTTCGAGGATAAAATAGCCATTGTTCTCATTCTGGGGTTTGCCGACAACGAGCCAGGACAGACTGTCATTAGGGTTCTTTTCAAACTTGACGATGCCTTGGTCTTTCTTCTTAGCCAGTGCACATGCCGAAGTGGATGCCGGCAGGATTGTGCCGGAAAGGTCCACCGTCTTCCACTGGTAATCCGCTGGGGTGATCGGGTTTTTCTTCCGCCACCGCAACGTCCAGCCGGAAAGGTCGACGGGAACTGTGCCCAAATTGCGCAGCTCAATCCATTGATCCTGCGAACTTGCCGCGGTACCGGCCCACGCAACCTCGTTGATGATAACTTTGCCTTCGCACGGCTGCGCCACCGCACCACCTCCACCAGCGACGAGGGCTGTAACTGTTATTGAGACACTGCTCGAATTGTTCGTCGTGGTCGGATCGGGTTGATCGCCGGTCACCGACGCGGTGTTGATAATGGTGGTTCCAGTGGTCCCGGTGTTAACAGTTGCAGTGATTGTCAGTGTCGCGCTCCCAGCAGCGGCAAGGGTACCGATCGTCCACACTCCGGTGCCCGGGTTATACGCGCCGCCGCCGGTATCGGTGGAGTATGTCACTCCGGTAGGCAAGACATCGGAGACCGTCACTCCGGTGGCATCAGCCGGTCCGTTGTTGGTCACTGTTATTGTGTACGTTATGGTCGCGCCTTCGTTTGGAGCGGCGTTATCCACGGTTTTTGTCACAGCAAGATCGGCATTGCCCGCGGGGATGGTAACGCTTACCGTCGCTTGGTTGGACGTCAGTCCATCATTGTCGTTTACGGTGTAAGTGAACGTATCTACGCCACTGAATCCGGGGTCGGGCGTGTACGTGATTGTGCCGTCCGGATGGACGAGCGTAGAACCGTGGCTCGGCGGAGTGTGCACAGTTACTGTTCCGGGGACGAGTGTACCATCAGGATCATAGTCATTGGCCAATACATTGATGGTAACAGCGGTGTTGAGAGTAGTGACCGCGGAATCGTCCTGTGCCACCGGAGGTGCGGGAGTGAACGTCACCGTCTTACTTGTGATGTCGGTCACCGCTGGTCCTGATGGCGGCGTCCCGCTCGCAGTCGCAGTGTTGGTCAGGCTGCCGGCGTCGATGTCGGCCTGGGTCACGGTATGCGTCGCCGTGCCTGTGGTCGTCGCTCCTGGCGCCAGCGTCGTCGCCCCAAGCGTGATTGCCCCCAGCTTGTTATCCGTCACACTCACCCCAGTTAACGTCACGTTACCAGTGTTCTTTACGGTGTAGGTGTA
>WFSM01000033.1 GCA_015485945.1 Candidatus Bipolaricaulota bacterium
CGGATGTCTCCGGGACAATCCCTCCTGGCCGGATCGCGTACTTCGTCCTGGTACCTGTACGGGATGGGATTGGGCTACTGGGGGGTGAGAACCTGTTCATCCCCGCGGGAGCGGGGGGCATTGAACAAGTGGTGTGGAACAGCGGTTGGCATATGCGGAGCGGCCGTCCGCTGGGGCGGATCACTGTTTTATCGAAGCACGCAATCGGAGCGCGTGATGTAACGGGTGGAGAGCTTAAGGTTGAAAAACAGACAATTGGAGTCTGGGCAGTTCAACTCAATACAAATAGCGACGGGGTCCACATTTATAGGAGGTGAGGGACCGTGCGTAAGGTGTTCGTGTTCTTGGGGATTCTATTCTTGGTCGGGACGGCGGTATGGGCGGGACAGGGACCGCTCAACGTGGCGATCATCTGGCACCAGCATCAGCCGCTGTACAAGGACGAACTCACCGGCATGTACGTGATGCCGTGGGTGCGGGTGCACGGGGTGCAGGAATACATAGATTCTCCGCGCATCCTTGCTGAGTACCCTGGGATTCACGTGACGTATAACTTGCAGCCGAGTCTGCTCGAGCAGATTATCGATTACGTCAATATATCTCCGCAGGAGCGGGCAAAAGGCGGGTTGTATCAATACATCGGTGCAATCGATAATCACTTAGAATGGATCTGGAAATTGATAACCGATCCAGCATCACTTACGCCCGAGGAACGGAAGGATATGCAGACGCAGTTCTTCTGGATCAACGGCTATATGTTCGACAATGACAATAACGATCCGTACTACGACCCGCGTTATGCAGAGCTGAACAAGATCAAGAACACGCGGCCGTTCACCAATCAGGAACTGATGGATGCGGCGGGGCTGTCGCTGCTGTGGGAGATATCGCCGGAACTGCACAAGCAGCTTGGCATAATCGACCTGCGCGGGAAGACCGGCTTTACCAAGGATGACATCATTCGGTTGATCAAGGCGCAGCACACCGTCCTCTCGTGGGTGATCGATGCATACAAAAAGGTGCAGGGAATGGGGAGCGAGCTCATTACGAGTCCGTTCTATCATCCGATCATCCCGCTTCTGTGCCAACAGGGGCTGACGCAGGATGTATACGGACAGATCAAGCAGGCCCAAGCACAGCACAAGGAACTGTTCGGCGCTCCCGCGGTTGGCGTCTGGCCGCCGGAGGAGGCGGTGTCCGACCAGGCGATGACGGTTCTGGAGAACGCGGGATTTGAGTGGACGGTGACCGATAAGGGCATCCTCGCCCAGAGTTTGGGCCATACCCCAAGCGTCGCCGAGCTTACTTCGCCGTGGAAGTACGGGAAGATCACGGTACTATTCCGCGACCCCGATCTGTCCAACAAGATCGGGTTTTCCTACGGCAACAAGCCAACCGGGTTTGCGGTGTCCGATTTTATGAGCCAAGTGCATCAGATTCGGCGCGAGCTGCCCGATCCGCAGGATCATCTGTTGGTGATCGCGCTCGATGGGGAAAACTGGATGTTCATGGCCGGTTATCCGAACAATGGCCGCAGCTTCCTGCGGGCACTGTACGCTGCGTTGTCAGCCGACAGTACCGTACGTACAGTCACTCCGGCGGAGTTCCTCGCTGCGCATCCCGCCACCCGCACTATCAGCCATATCGCCACTGGGTCATGGGCCGGGGATCTGTCGACGTGGATTGGCGAGCCGGAGGAGAACGAAGCATGGGCACGATTGGACGCTGCACGCAAGGTGGTGAAAGCAGCTGGAGATCCGGAGAAGGCGCTCGAGGCGATCTACGCTGCGGAGGGATCGGACTGGTTCTGGTGGTACGGTTCCGATCAGAATTCAGGCAGCGATCCTCTGTTTGACTGGCTGTTCAAAGTGCATCTGATTGCGGCGTATCGCGCTGCAGGTACGCCGGAGAACAAGATTCCCCGCGTGCTATTCCTTCACCTGCAGAATACGGTCACTGCCAGTCTGGGCGAGGTGAAGCCCGTGTTCGATGGCAAGCTGACTACCCCCGATGAGTGGAAGGACGCGGCGGCGATCACCGGAACCGGGGCGATTACACGCGCGGCGATCGGATATCACGAGACCACCCTCGAGGTGATGGTGCAACTCAACGAACCCGCGCGTGATTTCATCGGAAAGGACGTCCACCTCGTGCTCTACACTTCCGGCAAGGTGGGGCAGCCGGCGAACATCGCCTCCCGCTATGCTGGTGCTCAGCTGGGGTTCGCCTTGGGGTCATCGGTGGAGCTGCCGTTCGCCAAAGTAGGTAAGGATGGATCGGGTATTGTCTCCCACTATGTTGCCGATGGTAACGGCGGGTGGCAGTATGCGTCATCGATCGCTACCTTGTTTACGCGTAAGGCAGCGGTGGGCGATGTGGTGGAGTTCGAGATCCCATTTAAAGAAGTGGGGATCGAACCTGGGAAAAACGTAACCATGGGGATCGCGCTGGAAGCGACAGGCAAACTCCTCGGCCGCGCTCCGAGCCAACCAGTGCTGGCGCAGGTTCCCACTCTGGTGCAGGGAAAGGTCATCTTCTCGATGACCGACCCCGCTGGTGACGACAACGGCCCGGGTACGTACACCTACCCAACGGACAAAGTGTTCGCACAGAAGGGGATATTCGACCTGATTCGATACACTGTCTACGACGCCGGCAAGAACTGGCAGCTCGCGTTTGATTTTACTGCGCTTCCCAACCCGTGGAACGGACCGCAGGGGTTCTCTCATCCGATAATCTTGCTGTTCATCGATAATGCTCCTGGTGGGGAAACGGCCCTGCCAAAGGGTGCGAAAGCAGCCCAGGTGCAGTTTGATCCGAACCATCCGTGGAACGTGTTCGTGCGTATCGCTGGTTGGCCCGCGTACGGTCGCCACCTGTGGACGGCGGA
>WFSM01000034.1 GCA_015485945.1 Candidatus Bipolaricaulota bacterium
GAAGATGGTCGGTGATATCAAGATGGGCGGCGGCCCGATGATCGCCCGCGGCCCGAACATCAACCCCAAGGTGTTTGCACTATTGGTGGATACCGCCAAGCGCGAGCACATTCCGTATCAGGTCGAAGGCGCACCCCGCGGCACCGGCACCGACGCTAACGCGATCCAGCTCACCCGCGCCGGGGTAGCGACCGGGCTCATCTCGGTTCCCAACCGGTACATGCACTCACCGTGCGAGATCGTCCATCTCGGAGACGTCGACCACATCGCTAAACTGATCGCCCATACCGCGGTCCGCATCGATGACTCGACCGATCTCATCCCTGGTTAGGCGCGAATATCGCCGTCGCCGTGGGCACAGCTTTCTCGCCCTGTCCGCGGCGATTATACTCGTCGTCATTGTCCTGGCGGTATACGCCGGTGGCGCGGTCAGTGCAACGGTGCGCGTCCCCCAGGACTACCCGACCGTAGCGCGGGCAATCGCCGCCGCTCACGCCGGAGACACGGTCCTGATCGGGCCGGGAACATTCTCAGTAAACGTCATCATCGACAAACCTCTCACCCTGCGCGGCGCTGGTGCGGATCACACCGTGCTCAGCGGAGCAAGCGCGGGTAAGCCGGTGATCCTTGTCGACGGGACCGGGATTGCAGTCACGATCTCCGATCTCACGATCGCCGATGCCGCCCGCGCCACCAGTCCGGCGAACTGGGTGGGGGCGGACGGCATCCTCGGCCGTGGCGACGTCAACATTCGTGCGGAAAATTGCGTCTTTCGCGACAACGACGAAGCCGGGATACGCATTACCGGGAGCGCGCACGTCACAATTATCGGGGGCACCATCTTCGGAAGCTGGGACGGCGTCGAAATTTCCGACGATGCGCATGCTGATATAACCGGATGCAAGATCAATAATGTTACGTACGGCGCAATTGTCCGCGACAGCGGAACGCTAGCGATCACCGGAAACGAGGTCAGTGATACGGCGGTGGGGGTGGACGGCCGGTCGAGCGTGGTCGTGCAAGGGAGCGATAACACAATGGTGCACAACGGGATCGACCTGGTGGGTAACGTCGCCGGCACGGTACGAGTTCCATTGACAACAGCCGTTGCGACAAAAATAGTCTATCCCGATCCGAATTACCGTTCATTGCAGCAGGCAATCGACGCTCTCCTCCCCGGTGGGACACTCATCATTCATGCGGGCAAGTACAGCGGTGGCATAACGATCACCAAGCGAGTCACGATTACGGGCGAAGGCGACGTAACGCTGACCTCTATTAACCTCAGCGGTTCCGGGGTTAGCGTCGTCGGTAGTGGTGACCTCACGCTGTCGGGGGTCACAGTGACGATGGGGATATACGGGGTTGTCCTCGGAGCAGACGCAACAGCGCACATATCCAACTGCAACATCAGCGGCAATTGGAAATTCGGCGTGCTAGTACGCGGGCACGCCCGGGCACAGTTGGATGACAACACGATCGGCGGGGTGCAGTACGGGGTGTACGCGACCCCGTGCGCCAGCGTGACCGGTACGGGGAACGAGATAACGGGCACTGTAGGTGGGAACGCGGCCGGGAGCGTGCGCGCGCCAATCCTCCCGCCAACGGAGAAGGAGATCATCATGCCAGGGAGTAAGTACCTTACGCTGCAGCAAGCAATTGACGCCCTCCTCCCCGGTGGCACGATCATCCTGCGCTCCGGCGGGGACGGGTATGCCGGCCCGGTCACCATCGGAAAGCCGCTCACGATAAAGACACTGGGCGATAACCGGGTCAATCTCCGCGGGACGACATCGGCACCCGTTCTCTCCCTCGTCCGCGGTGCTGATGTAACACTGGTTAACGTGGGGATCACCGGCGGAACGATCGGAATCCTGCTTGGGGGTAACGCACGCGTATCCCTCGATCATTGCGTGGTATTCAGGAACGGCTACGGAATTGGGGCGAGTGGTTCGTCGCAGGCCACGCTCGTTAACTCCAGTGTCATCGACAACGGCTATGGCGTATTCGCCGAAACCCCCGCGTGTGTTCCCGGCGGTTGTCCGTTTTCCGGCACGATCACGGGAAGCGACAATACTATCCCCGGACCGGGCGAACCGAACGCGAATACGATCGCTGCAGTCCGCCCATTGGATCTATCGTTCCTTACAACCGCGCGCGGCGGAACGTACCCGTAAAAGTAAAAGAACCTCACAGCTTGCGGCGGGGCAGTAGAGGTCTAAGTGAAGTTGATCCTCATGGTGAAGATTGCTGTATTGCCCTGTTGCCACACGGAATAGGAGAACAACGTCGCACACAAGGTGTGACGCTACAAAAAAGCCACTGTTTTTCGTAACGTCGGGTCTTGTGCCCGACGTCCTCCGGCGCAGAGTTCATGCAATCCGGACAAACCCCGAACCGATTCGCCTGGGGCAAATCTCCGCTTTCCCCCCGCAGCAAGCGGTGGGGTATCCAACAGAGGTCTTCTGTGAAATGCCGGCCCCACCCGGTGAGGCCGGCGGCTCAATTATATCTTGTAGATCTCAGAGTACTTCTGCGTGATGTAATCGATAAAATACTTGGAGTCGGGCTTTTCGCCGGTCACGCGCTCAAGTAAATCGATTGGATCGTAAATGCGTCCAAACTGGTGGATCTTCTCCCGCAACCACGTGAGCAGGCGGGAGAATTCACCCCGAGCAAAGTCCTCCTCTAAACCAGGGATATCCCGATGGGCAGCAGCGAACAACTGCGCCGCGTACAGGTTCCCCAGCATGTAGGATGGGAAATAGCCAAGCATCCCGCCGGACCAGTGCACATCCTGCAGCACCCCGTGCGCGTCGTCCGCCGGCGTCACTCCGAGGTAGCGATCCATCGCTTCGTTCCACAACTGCGGCAAATCATTCACGGCGATGCGCCCGTTGATCAATCCCTCCTCCAGTTCGAACCGCAGCATGATGTGCAGGTTATAGGTGACCTCATCTGCTTCCACGCGAACGAGGGACGGCTCGACCACGTTCACCGCGCGGTAGAGGTCATCGGCAGCGGCAGCGGATAACTGCGAGAACACCCCGGTTGTAATCGGCGTGAAGAACTCCCAAAACGCACGGCTGCGACCGACCATGTTCTCCCACATTCGCGATTGTGACTCGTGAATTCCCATCGACGCGCCATCGTCAAGCCCGGTCCACCGCAATTCATCGGGGATTCCCTGCTCATACAGGGCGTGCCCCCCTTCGTGGATTGAACTGTACAGGCCGGAGAACGGGTCGTCGGACAAGAACCGGGTAGTGATACGGACATCGCCGGGACCAACCCCGATGGTGAACGGATGCACGGTCGTGTCGAGCCGACCGGCGTGAAAATCGTACCCAATCGCACTAAGGGCGTGCAGTGACAGCTCCTGCTGCTTGTCCTCCGGGAACGATCCGCGGATGAAGTCGGTGCGCGGTTTCGTCCCGTCCTCGCCCAGCCGTTTGATGAACGGAACGAGGGCGTCCCGAAGCGGCGCAATGATCTCCTTGAGCTTTGCGGCTGTCATCCCGGGTTCGTAATCCTCAATCAAGGCATCGTACGGGTTTTCTTTGTAGCCGTAATACTCGGCGAACTGGCGCGAGTAATCGATCATCTCCTCAAGATGGGGGCGGAATGCGGCAAAGTCGGATGCCGCTTTTGCTTTCTCCCACGCTGTCTCGCTCTTCGATCGGGCAATCGCAAATTTCTCGAACAAATCGGGCGGGATTGCCTTGTGGCGGCGGTAGTCCCTCCCCACCACGCGTACGCTTGCCTTGTCCTGCGGAGAAAGGTCATCCCGTGTTTCCAGCTCCTCAATGTAACGGCCGAGATCGTCGGAGATGGAAAGCTCAAACACCATCTTAGCGAGCTTGCCAATTACCTCGGCGCGGGCGGCGTGTCCCTTTTCCGGTAGGTGGGTGCGCTGGTCCCAATGCAACAACGCTAGACTGGAAGACAGTTTCCCAATTTCACGCAGATGTTCCTTATAACGGGTGAGAGTATCCGTCATCGTTCCTCCTCGTGCTGATGTGGTGCTAAATTGTACCTTATTTGACGAGTGAGGCGAGGAACGCTTCAGTGAACCCCACCGGATGGGAGAGATCCTTGATCCCCTCTTCAGAGAACCGAATGATCCCTTGTTTGTCGATCACAAACGTGTGTGGAATCCCGTACACACCGTACTCCTGTGCCACTGCCTGCACATCGCTCTGCGATCCCCACAGCGCAATGAGGTCGGTGTACCCGTTGGATGCTAAGTAGTCACGCGCGGCAGCGGCGGTATGATCGAGGCTCACCCCGAGCATCACCACGCCGCGGCTCTTGAAGTCCTCATAATACTTATGCAGTGTGGGCATCGACATTCGACACGGCGTGCACCAGCTTGCCCAAAAGTCGAGAATCACTATGTGGCCGCGAAACTGATCCAGAGAGACTGTCTTCCCATCGAGGCTCTGGAGTGTGAAGTTGGGAGCGCGATCACCGACGTTTATTCCCACTGGCACGGAGGTACCCGTTGTTGTCGTGGACACCGGCACAGTCGATTTGGGGTTCCCTTTACCGAGCAGGACGCCAGCGGTCACTCCGCCAGCGATGACGAGAGCAAGGATAATTCCACCGCTGATCAGCACGGTGCGGTTACGCCACCACGATTGCTGCGCTTTCTTTTTTTGGTCTGACATGATAGTATCATGATACAATAATATTTAAACCTGTTCAACCCGGAGGGGTAAATGGAGGAAGCAACCTGCTGCGCGATATCAGAGTTCATCTCGGTATTGTCGAACCCAACGCGAATCCGCATTTTGTGCGCACTGTTTCCCGGCGAAAAAAGTGTGGGCGAAATTGCGGAATCGATCGGGCTGGCGCAAGCGCACACATCGGCCCATCTGCGGGTATTGTACGACCGCGGCTATGTGTCACGGCATCGCAATGGGAAGAAAGTGTACTACGCGATCCGCGATCCCCGCGTCCCGGAGTTCCTGAACGGCGCCGCCGATCTCGCCACAAGGCAACAGCGACCGGACACCGCAGCGAATGTCAACCTGCCTCACTGATCGGTATCACCACTGAAAGTGAGGATAATGGCCCTTTTTGAATCCACACCTAGCCAGCTTGGCTACAAGCCTTCGTTCGAGAAAAGACCAAAAACGGTGAAGACCGAAAAATTGCGCTGCTGAAGCAGAAAATTCAATGATAGATCATGAAAATACTCTAAAGGCCCCAATCCTTCCTGACATAGCCAATCCCTTGCACTTTTCGCCTCCGTTCTAGTACAGTCTCACCATGCGCAAGATGCCGGAGAACATGTTCTGTAAAGCACTTTGTTTATCCGGACACGACTGATCTGCTCCTGATATGGTAAACTTACGGACGGAAGGGGAACAATATTGATAACTCAACAGGGACGTGAGAAGATTCGAGACTGGGGGAACCGCAGACGTAGCTTTTCGATCTTTCAGTGCTCTGAGAACGATGCTGTGGAAATTGCACAGCTTCTAAATGAGATAATCCCGGATTTAACAACTATAGAAGCTCGCGACTTACCAGGGTTACAAGATATAACCGGACCTACATTGTTGTATAACATTACGTCAGAAGAAGCCTACGATAATGCCGATTCTCTGCATCGCCTCGTTCTTCGTTTAGTCCGTTGGGAAGATCAGCCCATCTTTCTATTGACCCCAGACCCCTCAGCACAATGGGAGAGGGGTAATCTATGGTTGGAAAACGGCAAAATCGATAACAATGGGCTCCGTCTCGATGCATTGACCCTTGTCCTCAAACAGGATAGCGTACACATCCCAGACACGGCTGTTCTTGATCTAGCTTCTGATCGACCAGAGATGACCCCCATAGAAGAAAGAATGGCTAAGGAGCTGGATGCAAAAGAGCTTTCTTTCACTGCGCAAGCTCTTATCGGCCGGTATCATGTCGACTTTCTTGTGGAAGAGAATGGTACGCAAGTTGTCGTTGAATGCGATGGCAAGCTCTATCACTCAAGTGATGAAGCGAAGAAAACAGACGAGGAGCGCGATTCGTATCTGCAAAGCCGTGGGTACCCTGTTCTGCGTTTTACAGGCGGAGAGATTAATCACAGCGTCGAGCATTGCGTGGAACAGATCGTGCAAGTCCTCGATAAGTCCCAGGTGAAGAGATCGCAAGATTTTCCGGTGGACGCCAACCTTGATGACTCTCAGCGCAGAGCAGTGTTCACCGATCCCGGGCAGGTCTGCGTTCTTGCCCCGGCAGGATCGGGTAAGACAAAAGTTCTTACCAACCGAGGCATTCACCTCATAAACGAAGGTTTCCGTGAGCATCTGGTTTTGGCTTTGGCATTTAATAAGAAAGCAAGAGAGGAGATGCAGAAACGCCTTAAAAATATGGGGTTTTCAGAAGTTAAGAGCCAGATTCATACCTTCAATAGTTACGGGGTACAGTTACTCAGACAGAAGCCGTATTCCCTAAGTGGTAGTGATTTTGCTAAACACGAGGCCGACAAACGATACAGTGAGACCCTCTTCGAGATCATCCAAGGGCATTTTGTAGACGAGCGTAAACGCAAGAAGAATTTCAATACATATTCCAAAGAAGCGATCAGAAACACAAAAGGACAAATGACAGCGCCAGGCGAATTCCTTCAACCGATGTGTCGCCGTTACATCGCCGGTGGGTGTCCAGAGGCGGGTGATGCAATTTGGTCCCAGATATTCGAGGAGTTCCTCCAGTGGCAAAAAGATACTGATCATCTGACTTTTGCCGATCAGGTCTACCTCGCAGTTCGTGAGTTGGCAGGGGATCCAACCTTGCGTAGGCGTACGCAGATGTCGATCGATACGCTCCTGATAGACGAGTTTCAAGATCTTGACGCGGCTCAATACATGTTAGTAGAAATCCTCTCACTTGGGCATGGTAATTTGTTTGTCGTCGGGGACGATGACCAGATGATCTATAGCTGGCGTGGTGCCGATATAGAACGCATGAGAAAATTCTTGAAGGATCCCAATACCACTAAGATTCCCTTGTCCACCAATTATCGTTCCTCACAGCTTGTGGTGCGCCACGCCGGATATCTTATCAGCAACAACGCGGATCGTGAGGTGAAGAACGTTTACGCAAACAAGGGAGTACCCAAAGGACAAGTAGAACTATTCGTTGGTAAGGATATGGCACAAGAAAGTTCTTTCTTGGTGCAGGCTCTTAAGGAGGCAAGAGCAGACGGATTACAGTGGAAGGATCTTGCGGTACTGGTGCGCTATAAGGAGCTATACACGCCACTGATGCGTGCCCTGAACCGTGCTGATATTCCATACGTTTGCGAAGCAAAAGGGAGGCTCTATTCAACTAGAGCGGCACGCACTATGGCTGCTTACTTCGAAGCGGTGCTCCAATGGCCATCCCCACATGCATGGAATGACATCCTGAATGTGCCAAACAAGTATCTGAACTATGAATATGTGGACCAAATCAACTCCTCCACTAGCCCAATTGAGCTCCTACAATCAGGGAAGGGGCTAAATGAAAGCCAAAAGAAGAACGTTAATGACTTCCTCAGGAATATGGAGAATCTAAGCAAATATGCAAGGACTGCACAGCCAAGTGCTAATGACCTCTTCGAGGCCATTAGCACTACACTTAAGGTTAAAGATTCCTTCAAACAGCAAAGGACTGTCTCTGAGAACAATGATACCGCTGATGAGGGGCTAGCTATCGATTTAATACGCGAAGATGCAATGAAATTCCCAACACCACGCGAGTTTCTCGACTTCTGCAAAGAGCAACAGGACCGAGAAGAGAGCGAATCAGGCGATGAGAAACAGAAAGACGAAGATGCTAATAAAGATGCGGTAAGAGTGATGACGATTCACAAGGCGAAGGGTATGGAATGGCGCGGTGTGGTTCTCTTCCATCAGGAGTGGCGAAAGCCCTATGATCTCGAAAAGCTGTCTTCGGATGAAAAAAAGAAGCTGGAAGAAGAAGAGCGCCGTGTAGTGTATGTTGGGGCGACAAGAGCGATTGAGTCACTGTGGGTCACTGCTGAGCGCAAGAAGAGAAGCGCTTTTGTTGACGAGCTATTCAAGGATCCAGAGTTTGAGGGTCTAAATGTTCCGCATAAAATACAAATACAGAAACGACGATTGGAAACATTACGAGATAGTATAGATCGTCTACAAAACGAGAAAGGAGAAAAGCAAATCGTGGTTGATCGGGGCCAGGGGATGGAGCAGGCTCACATACAACACGAGATTGATACGATAGAGCAAGATATGGGCTTTATCAGGCGCTTGCTGTTGCGCTTAGGCTTTGCACCGTTTAGGCTTAAGCAGCTGCGAGACGACCTTGAGGTGGTGACAGAAGCAGTCAGAGCACAAGAACGAATGGCGGAGATTGACCACGAGATGGATGCCAAGAACGCGACCGTTGACGAGATCCAAGAAACGATTGATCGCATGGAGAGAGAGGAGAGATTTCGGAGACTTCTTGCTGATCCAGAAGAGAGAACCCAGGATAAGGACAAGGTGCCTTTCTGATCGACATCACCACCGAAAGTGACCTAGACCTGGCCTCGATCTTCCTCCAATCTTCTTGCCGTAAGGAGCGCTGAGAAATAGATGTCAGACGCAGCGCCTTGTTATGCCTTTCAAGCTTTTAAATTTGCGACAATCTTTGAAAAGGCATAGTCTTCTAAAAGATCCATATTCCTTTTGGAAAGGTTCAGCCCCCACTCAGGCTTACTTTTCTTCCCTTCATAATCATGATTACGCAGCAATCTATTTGGTCTCTTCCACGCTTCAGAAGGAATAAGATAAAGAGTCGGCGCCAATCTTTCATGCAGAATGACAAGCGCTAAATACAGATCAGGTGACAGTTTGAATTTATCCTTTCGCATAAAGACATAATTAGTTTTTCTAATTGACTTGACCTGAATTGAAATAAAATTACTATTTCCGTACCGTACTACGAAATCTATACCTCGATCATCTACTTCTGGCGAATACACCTGAAATCCGTACATCGTCATTTCCATTTTAACAAAATACTCGCTGAAAGCGCCGACCTGTTGTGAATTTAGTTTACTCCACTCGTATCTCATAGAATCCTCCCAGTGCGCAGTTGCGCGTCCGCTGCAGCCCGTTGTTCAGCCTGATCAGTCGTATCTTCTTATGACTCTCCCTTCCTTAAGTCGCGTGGAATGGCAATTTGGGCAACGAGGTGGTGCATCAAGAGTGTATTTGCCGCCGCATGCACATCGTCCGGCCACATCTTCGATGCCCCTGCGGTACTCACTTTCGGATATGGGCTCAAGTGGCACATGCGTTCGGACGTACTCATCGTATTCCGCGTTCGCGATACAATAGGGTCCCGATAGCCCCTTCAAGTAGCGCAGGTGGAGTTCGCCGAGTTCATCGAAGCCTATGAATTTTGTTTTCCCGCATTTATCACAGCGAACAAGGTGGGAAAAGAATCCGCCATCGTGCTCCACCGTGAAAGTCGTACCACAATGAAGGCATTTGGCTTCAACTTGATATCCCATAGTGCTCCTTCGTTCATTAATACTAAAATCCCTATTTTACATAAAATTCCCTTTTGTCAATGAAAATCCCACATTAGTCTTGTTATTATAGTCGTCAGATTCGTCGAAGTCAACGGACGGGGGTAAATGCGCCAAGAGATGGTGACCCACTCCGGGAGCCGGACTTAGGGAAGAGTGGCCAGGTCTATCATTGAATTTTTACCATTTTCCCCAGTTCCTCCCGCACATGCATGATACAGTTAAGTCGCCATCCTCGAGAATGGCGAGGACTTCCGCTGGGAGGGCGGGAAAGTGATATTCGTTACCGTCGTGGATCACGATCCCGTTCTCGAAGTCGATCTTGACAGTATCTTCCTTCTCGATTTCATCGTTCCCTTCCGTTCTATCACGGGAGGACCGTTGTTGATCGC
>WFSM01000035.1 GCA_015485945.1 Candidatus Bipolaricaulota bacterium
CACGTTTCACTCTCACAAACATGGTGCCTCCCTCTTTTCTACCACCCCCATATTAGCAGAAATATCCCTGTATGTCAAGAGTAAACTCATAATTGTTGGCACCACAATTTGGGATCAAACCCGCTTTTTCAAGACTACAATCCCATCAGAAGGGCATTCCCGGAGTTGCTACCTGCTGCAACTGTAGAAGATGGGTCATACATGAAAACGGTGATTTACTACTTCACCGGTACGGGAAACTCACTTGCCGCGGCACAACGGATCGCCGCCAGGCTGGGAGATACTGCCCTTATCGGAATCCCGGCGTTGCGGGACACTGCCCAGGTCATTCCTCCGCCGGCGCATCGAATCGGAGTGGTTTGCCCAGTGCACGGGTTTGCCGTCCCGGGGATTGTGGCTGAGTTCATCGAAAGGCTCGACCTCGAGTCCGTAGAATATGCGTTCTTGATCCTCACCTACGCCGGAATGACGGGAGCGGCTCTCTCTAGCGCCCGGCGTGTGTTCCGCCAGGCCGGAAAGGACCTCGACTTCGGAGCTGCGGTCCGGATGCCGTCAAACGACATCGCCCTCTCCGATGTACAGCCCGCGAACAAGCAGGGCAAGATCCTTGCTGCCGCCGAAGCGCGGCTCGAAAAAATCGCCCAAGAGATCGCTGCGGGGGCAACCCGGCGGTCGCGGGCAACCCCAATCGGCTGGGCTCTCACCGCGACGGTCGGGCTGCTCCTCGCTCGCCATCGTCACACCATGGACCGCAAACTCGCTGTCAACAACGCCTGCGACGGCTGCGGAATATGCGCCCAGGTCTGTCCGGCGGATAACATCACCATCGCCGACGGTCGCCCGCGCTGGCATCATCGCTGCGAGATATGCCTGGCATGTGTCAACTACTGTCCGCAACGCGCGATTCAATACGGAAACCGCACGGCAAGGCGTGGGCGCTATCACCACCCGGAGATAACCGCCGTCGACCTCGCCGCGCAGAAATCCGCTACGTGGAACGAATTTCCCTCCGCATGAGAATCACGTACGAAATGGCGAAACAGATCGACGTTAACGCCAGCAATCCCACCAGTTGCGGCCACACGATAAGCAGGCTCTGGCCAAGCGGCAGTGGGTTCGTCGGCACTTGCTGCTGTGAGATCAGCGTCGCCAATCCCAGTCCGCGGTAGCTTGGGATGAGGATCGCAGTCGTCGCCTCCTCGAACAGCGCCGCCGGCGAGAACCGCATGACAAGGTCGTGGATCTGCTCGTGGTGGATCCATGCCTGCGCGGACGAGTTCAGCGTAACCGGCACCATTTGGTTGGCGATCAACCCCGCGATCAGGTACAGAAATAGCGTGAAAAACAGCCACACCCCGATTGCGGCCAACGCCGAACTCGCGGCCTGACGGAATACCACCGAGAACAGAATCCCAAGCGCGAGCCAGAACCCAAGGTAAATCAAACCGATCACGAAGAATATCGCGATCCGGGCCAACTCCGCCCCCAGCGGCGGGAATCCGAACCCGTACAGCCCCAGTCCGAAGATGATGAGCAACATCCCGGCAAGGGCAAGCCCAAGCGCGCTTAACCCGGCGAGGAACTTGCCGTTGACCCAGGCGTAGCGATAGATCGGCTGTGCCAACACCCGGCTCACCGTGCCGCGGGCAAACTCGCTGTTCACGGCATCAAACCCAATCAGCACTCCGATCAACGGCCCAAAGAACGCAAGAAACCCGAGAAACGATGGCATCCCGCTGCTGCTCTGTGTAAACAACTGCAAGAACACAAACCCGCCCGTCGCTTTCACCGCGTTGCTCGCCAGTGCCTGTTGTGCCAGGTACACGGACGCGCCAGCGACGATGAGAATTAAGAACAGGAACAGGATGAACCGCTTGCTGCCAAAGTAATCCGCCAACTCTTTCCAAAACACAACCGTCATCGCGATCACTCCTGGAAATAGCGCAGATAGATGTCTTCAAGGGTAAGCCCGGCCGAGCGCAGTTCGAGAAGTTCCACGCCGTGTGTCAACACCGTACGCGCCACTTGTGCGCGCACGTCGTCGGTCGAGCTCACCCGTACCCGATTACCGTCCACAGTGACGTCAGATACTCCGTCCAGATTGCGCAATCGCTCGACAAGCGCGGCGTCCACCGCAGAAACTCGCAGTTCCAAGTGGTTTTCGCCGTCGGTTTTGCTTCCGAGCTCGTCCACCGTCCCCTGCGCCACCATCGCACCGCGGTGCATGATCCCAACGCGATCGCACATCCGTTGCACCTGATGGAGGAGATGCGAGGACAGCATCACGGTCAACCCCTGCGAATGGCGCATCTCGGCGATCATGTCCAGAATCTGGGTCGCCCCTTCAGGATCGATCCCCGATGTTGGCTCATCGAGGATGACAAACTCCGGGTCCTTAATGAGCACGTCAGCGATCCCAAGGCGCTGCCGCATTCCGCGCGAGAACGTGTACACCAAATGATCCGCGACCTCTTTAAGACCGACCTGGTCAAGCAGCGCGTCGATCCTCGGTGCGGAGTCGCGATCGCGGATTCCGTTCAGCCGTGCCACAAACCGGAGGTTCTCACGGGCGGTGAGATCGTCGTAGAACCCGACATTCTCCGGCAGGTACCCAACACGACGCTTAACCGCAATTGGGTTGCGCACTGGATCATATCCGCAGATACGTACCTCACCCGCGTTCGGCTCCGTCAGCCCGAGGAGCATGAGGATCGTCGTCGTCTTCCCCGAGCCGTTTGGACCGAGAAGCCCGAAGATCTCGCCGTCGTTGATCGTGAGATCGAGGCCGCGCACCGCCTGGACGCCGTCATAACGCTTGGCGAGGCCCTGCGCTTCCACGACGGGCATCGTTACCGCCTCCCAAGCCGCACGAAGATCCCGGTCAACCCGGCAACGACCACCACAACGATCCCAACGCCAACCCAGCCCCATCCCATGGACGCACCCACGGTAACGCGGAGGTTCATCTGCTGGTGGCTCTGAGTACCGGCGGCGGTAAGCGTCACCTGGTAATCGCCGGGAATGGCGCGGTTGGCCGGCGTAATTGTAACATCGACCGTCGTCGGCTTACCCACTTCCGCTAGCGGCTGAATCTGATCGATGTTATCCGGATTGAATTTAACTGTCCATCCTTGCGGCTTCGACGCGAAGAAACTGAGATTACGCACTGGCGCCGATCCCTTATTCCACAGGTACAGAGTAAAATGATACTGTTTCCCGGCGGTGGCGTGGACGTTGCGGGTCTGACCAGTCCCAGTCACCTCGGCCTCGGTCCCCAAGTTGAGATTAGGTGTCCCGGTGATTACTGCGGTGAGTTGGATCGTCTCCGTTTCGGAACCGGCCTTGGCGATAAACGTAATTGGATATTTGCCCTCTTTCACTCCGTACGGCGGTGTGACCGTGAACTGGATCCGCGACGTCCCGTTGGCGCTGATCTTAAACGACGTAATGCGCTGCGTTTGGTACTCCGGCGCGAATGAACCTTGCCACCCAAACGGAAGCTGCGCGGACAAGTTGACGATCCGGTCCTTATCCGAATCATTACGGATCTGAATCGCATATTGGATGTTTTTCCCGGACGCGCCTTCCAGCGACGGGTAGTCCACACTCAGGATAAGCTTGCTCTTCGTCGTGGTCGGTGTAGTAACCGGCGGTGTACCTTTATACGTGATTGTCACCGGGCATTGCGCCGTTTCTGTACCGTCTGGAGTTTTGGCGGTGAGGGTAAACTTATACGTACCCGGCTTCGTATCTTTGGGCGGCGCAGCTTTGAAATTCAGGGTGAGCACGCCGTTCCCACCTTTAGACGTCGCAGCGGGAACGGTCGCCGCCTCTACCTGCAACTGCGGGTAGGAAGACGTCTCAAACCGCGCGTTCCATCCCTGCGGACCGTTCACCGTTAGCAGCACCTCGGTGGGACGGATCTCCGCGTTGCTCAATTTGACTGTAAGCGACAGTTCCTGTCCCTCCCCAAGCACAATGGCGGGATAATCGGTGTAGAACCGCAATCCCTGTTGCGCGTATGCAAGCGCACCAACCATGATGATCCCCAAACCGATAACAATGGGGAGAAGTAGGAACCGCTTCGATGATGGGAAAGCCATCTCTATCCACCTCCGAAACATAGAGTTTTGCCGTTTTCAGACAAAAATTATAGACCGAATTTGTGAAGGATTTGTGAAGACAGTTCACCGCAAAAAATGAGGTATCTGTTTACCGCAGAGGCGCAGAGAACGCTGAGATTGTGCTCGCTCTCCCATGAGCTCAGGGTCCGGTCCAAAAGGGCAGTGATGAGTGAGGGAGGAATGCAGGGGATTAAGGATTAAGGGATAAGAGGGGTTTTGTTTCGTAGG
>WFSM01000036.1 GCA_015485945.1 Candidatus Bipolaricaulota bacterium
AGTGATCCACGCGCGGAGGGAAGAAAGATACGGGAATGCAGTACCCACACGGATGATGAACGTCTGGATGCCAGTGTCCTGACACATCGGGATCGATCCAGTCCGCGCCGCGTCCACGTTTTTGAGGATCGCGTCCAGTTGGACCTGCGCCGTGCCCTGTTCTCCCTCCCGTGCCGCTTTAAGCGCTGTCACCACGTCCGCAGGGAGCATCGTCTCGGCACGGCGAATAGCGGTAATCAGCGCTTTTAATACTTCATTTGCATCCACACTGACTCCTCCGCTACGACCTGAGGTGTTCGTTTACGAATTTGTCGTATATCTCAAAATAGTCCGGTTTTTCCTTATCCACGAACGTCCCCACGATGAACTCTTCGCCGGGGATGATCTCGGCGTCCTTGGGGTCGGCGAAGTTCTTGATAACGGCCTTGTCGCGGTAGTAGCGCATCTCATCCAGCCCAGTGGGAAGGCCGTTTCTCCGTCCATAGTTAGTGGGACAGGGAGCGATGATTTCGACAAACGTGAACCCGTGCCGGGAAATCGCTTCCACCATTGCTCGTTGCAGCCGGTGCACGTGCATGGTCGTCCAGCGCGCCACATACGGCGCCCCAGATGAGGCGGCAAGGTACGGCAGGTTGAACGGATGCTCAAACGTCCCGTACGGCGCGGTCGTACCCCGCGATCCAAGCGGAGTGGTCGGCCCAATCTGCCCCCCGGTCATCCCATAATTGAAGTTGTTGACGCACAGCACGGTGATGTCGATGTTCCGCCGCGCGGCGTGGATAAAGTGATTGCCTCCGATGGAGAACAAATCACCATCTCCGCTGAATACGACCACCTTGTTTCCTGGTTTTATCTTCTCCAGCGCCACCCGCAACCCGGTGGCAAATGGGAGAGCGCGCCCATGCGTGGTGTGATACGAGTCAGGGCGCATGTACCCGGCAAGACGGCCGGAACAGCCGATTCCCGACACAACGGAAACGTCGTCGACATCGAGATTGAGCTCGCCGAACGCCGCTGCCAGGCACGACATCGCTGTTCCCAACCCACACCCCGGGCACCAGATGTGGGGGAGGCGCTCAGTGCGGAAGTAATGCTCAAGCGGATGATGAGCGTCTTGGACGATTTCCGGTGCCGGTTTTGTCTGAACTCGTTTCATCGTGCCACCTCCTCAATAGCGGCGAGGATGTCCTCCGGGCGATGCAATCCACCACCCGCGTGCGGAACGAGCCGCACCCGTGTTTGCCCCGCGGCGGCCCGCTCTACTTCACGTACCATCTGCCCCATGTTGAGCTCCGGAACGACAATTCCTTTGACCTCACCGGCAATCGCATGCACCGCAGCGGTCGGAAACGGCCATACCGATATCAGCCGCAGCATCCCCACTTTGATTCCCTTCCCCTGCGCCAGTTCCATTGCCCGCAGTGACGTACGTGCTGTGATTCCGTAGGTAACAAGTACCACGTCGGCTCCGTGTACGTTCTCTTCCTCTAGTTCAATGATTTCATCCGCGTTTTTCCTGATCTTGTCCAACAATCGCGTGATTAACCGGTGCTGACTGTCCACCGACAAATCGGGATAGCCGCGCTCATCGTGGGTCAATCCGGTAACGTGCACTCGATATCCTTCGCCGGCGCACGCCATCGCTGGGACCAGATCAGAGCCGCCCTTGAACGGGAGGAACTGTTCATAGGGCACGGTTGGTTTGCGCCGTGGGTAAATCTCGATTTTATCGGGATCGATCACCACCCGTTCCATCATGTGTCCCACCACCTCGTCGGTCATGATGAGCACCGGCTGGCGGAACCGCTCTGACTGATTGAACGCCTTTATTGTCAGATCGAACATCTCCTGCGGCGACGCCGGTGCGTAGGCAATAATTTCGTGGTCGCCGTGCGTTCCCCATCGTGCCTGCATCATATCCCCCTGGGATGTGGCAGTGGGCAGCCCGGTGCTCGGGCCACCACGTTGCACGTCGACGATCACACATGGGGTCTCGGTCATGATCCCCAACCCGATATTTTCCATCATCAGCGAAAAGCCAGGGCCAGATGTGGCAGTCATTGCCTTCATCCCTCCCCACGCCGCTCCAAGGATCGCTGCAATCGACGCGAGCTCGTCCTCCATCTGGAGGAAATCGCCCCCGATCTTCGGAAGGCGATACGCCATGCGTTCGGTGATCTCCGACTGCGGCGTGATCGGGTAGCCCGCGAACAAGCGACATCCGGCGGCGATTGCTCCCTCGGCGCACGCGACGTCACCGTTCAAAAAGTGTTCCCCGGCCAGTATCTCATTAGCGCTCATTTCCCGTTTTCACCGTCCTCGCGCTCGTTCCAAATCGCAAAATCGGGACAGATCAGTTGGCAGTAGCCACAGTTGACACACGCCTCCGGGGTAAGCATCTCCGGATAGTGGTATCCCTTTTGGTTGAACTTCTCCGATTGCCCCAGCACCTGTTTTGGACAAAACTCAATGCACAGCCCGCATCCCTTGCACAGGTCCGCGGCAATGGTGATCGTTCCGTGTGCCGTTTTCCAGCGTCTGCCAACCGTCACGGTCTCTCCCTTCACAACAACTGCCCCAGCGTACGTTCACGCACCGAATCCGGCCGGTAATCCGGAAGAAGGATCGGCGCGCGGCGGTCGGTCTTGATCCCGGCCTTATCCAGCGCGTGCTCGTAATCGATCACGTGCTGCAGCGACAGCCCCTTCACTTTTGCCTTCTTCGCCCACTTACCCGCGGAGATACCGGCGCGGCGGCCGAACACGTTGTAGTCAAGCTGGGAGTTTCCCATCAACCGATTCTTGCCGTGCACACCGCCGGTGCATTCACCGCCGGCAAATAATCCGGGCACCCGCGTGTGGCCGTCGGCATCGATCTCCACCCCACCGTTCTGGTAATGCAAGGTGGGATAGACCAATACCGGATCGACGGCAATGTCGATATCGTGGCGGTGCCACATCGTCCACATCGCGGCGAGGATCCGCTTGATCGTGCCCTTGCCTTGGATCGCCTCGATCATCGGGGTATCGAGCCACACCCCGCGCACGCCGCTTGGGGTTTCAACGCCCTTATTTTTCACCCAGCATTCCTCGATGATCGCCGCCGATTCTACATCGCGTGGTTCAAGCGGGAACACGAATGCCTCCCCGTCTTTGTTGACCGGCATCGCTCCCTGGCTGCGCAGTTTTTCCGTGGCCAATTGGCCGAGGATCGCGGCCGGGAACGCCACCCCGGTGGGATGATACTGCACGGAGTCCATGTCGATGATGTTCGCGCCGGCGCGGTACGCAAGCACGAGCCCATCAGCAGTGGCGCCATAGTGGTTGGTAGTGGGGAACCCCTGGATATGAATCCGGCCGAATCCGCCAGTGGTGAGCACGGTCGCCTTGGCGCGGATGATGCGGTATTCCTCGGTTTCGATGTTGTACACGACCGCCCCGGCCGCGTGCCCCTGCTCATCGAGAAGGAGCTCCACCGCCGGGAAGAACTCGAGCACCGGGATCTCCAGGTTGCGTGCCTCGTCACGGATAGCGTTGAACGTCTCCTTGCCGGTGTAGTCCTTGGCGGAATGCATCCGCATCCGCGACGTTCCGCCCCCGTGCGCCTCCACGTATTCCCCGTTGACTTTGTCGTACATCACCCCGATGTCTTCGTGCCAGCGGATAATCCGGGGCGCATCGGTAACCAGGGCGCGCACAAGGTCTGGCTTGTTAGCGAAGTGTCCGCCTCCCATCACGTCCAGATAATGGATTGCTGGTGAGTCACCCGGACGGTCGGCAGCTTGGATTCCGCCCTGTGCCATGATCGAGTTGCAATCACCGTGACGTAGTTTTGTGACGATCAGGATGCGGTCAACCGGGATTCCCTGCTCATGGGCGAAGATTGCGGCCACCGTGCCGG
>WFSM01000037.1 GCA_015485945.1 Candidatus Bipolaricaulota bacterium
CCCGATCGGAAACTTAGAGGATATCAGCCTACGCGCGATCCGCACGCTGCGGGAGGCCGATTACATCATCGCCGAGGACACACGCACGACATCCAAGCTCCGCGCGCGTTATCACATTGTGACTCCGTTTTATCGCAGTTGTTACCAGGGGGCCGAACGCGCCCGCGTGGACGAAACAATCGCGCTGCTACGCACCGGAAAAAACCTCGCCCTCGTGTCCGACGCCGGCACCCCGCTCGTGAGCGATCCCGGCTACCCGCTCATCCGCGCCGCAGTGGAACACGGGATCAAGGTCGTGCCGATCCCCGGACCGAGCGCTGTCCTCGCCGCTCTCGTCGCCTCCGGGTTACCACCAGATCGGTTCTGCTTCGAGGGGATCCTCCCGCGCGCCGAGGCGGCCCGCCGTGCCCGCATCGAGGCACTATGTACCGAGCCGCGCACCACCATCATCTACGAGTCGCCACACCGCCTCGATTCCACCCTGGCGATCATGCGCGAAGTAATGCCCAACCGCATGCTCGTCCTCACGCGCGAACTCACCAAAGTGCACGAGGAGTTCATCCGCGGCACTCCAACGGAGATCGAACACGCATTGGAGTCCCGGCCCGCCAAGGGTGAGATCGTCCTAGTGATCGCCGGCGCGCAGGGAGAAGAGAGCGCTGACACAACCGCGCAGGCGGCGGCCCAGCTCGTTACACTGCTGAACGCCGAGGGAGTGAGCACCAAGGGCGCAGTACGGATCCTCACTGCAGCCCTCGGCATCCCCCGCAACGAGGCGTATCGCCTCGTCCAGTCCGCCCGTTCGGGTTAGTAGAAACCACCACGCACCGAGGGGGGCCAATGCGCACCATCAACATCAGTTGGAGGAGTTTCGCCATCCATCCGGCGCTCGCACGCACGGTAATCCGGCTCGGCTATCCCGTTTCGTTGGGGATGATCTCCATCACCCTGCTCGGGGTGGTTGACACGGCGATGCTGGGGCACCTTGGCCCCACTCCGCTTGCCGCCGCTGGAATCGCCGCCGTCGGCTACTTCGCAATCATCTTCTCCCTTGCCGGGATCGGCATCGGGGTGCAGACGATCGTTTCCCGCCGGTTTGGAGAGGGGAGGACGCCCGAGTGCGGCACGGTGCTGAGCAGCGGCGTTGCGCTCGCCGTTCTGTTTGGGATTCCGTTTGTGCTGCTGAGCGCCCCGCTCGCCCGATCCATCGCACCGGCACTGTCGCACGATCCCCGCGTAGCTGCGTTGGGAGGGATCTACCTCCACTATCGGTTCATCGGCGCGGGGTTTCTCATCCTGAACATGGTTTACCGCGGGTTTTACAACGGAATCGGCGACACAAAACGCCAGCTTCATTCCGCGATCATCATCACCGTGGTCAACATCGGACTGGACTACCTCTTGATCTTCGGGCACGGTGGATTTCCAAAACTAGGAATCGCGGGCGCGGCAATTGCTTCCACCATCGCCACCGGAATCGGCACCGTCTACTTCGTCGCGGTGAGCCTCTTTCCTCGTTACCGCCACCAATTCGCACCGTACCACCACATCCGAAAATGGCCGCGCCAGATAGCGCCGATCCTGCACCTATCCGGGCCAGTGATGGCACAGCGCATCATCTCCAACGGAAGTTTCTTCGCGTTTTTCTCCATCGTATCCCGCATCGGCACGCTAGCGCTGGCGGCGAGCAACGTCATCCGGTCCGTGCTCGGACTGTCGATCATGCCCGCGATCGGAATCGGGGTCGCCGCTGCCACCCTCATCGGACAACACCTCGGCGCCACCCGCCCGAATGAGGCGGAAGCGTACGGCTGGGAAGCGGCCAAACTCGCGTCGTATCTGATGGCCGGAATCGGGCTGGTGTTCATTGCGTTCCCGCGCGAGATATTCGCGATTTACACTGACAATCCCGCAGTGATCGCCCTCGGACGGATGCCGCTTATTCTCCTCGGCGCAACCCAGATTCTCGATGGAATGGCAATCGTGCTCAGCCAGGGGCTGCAGGGGGCGGGGAACACGCGCTACGTGATGGGGATTGAGCTCCTCGTGTGCGGGCTGATCTACCTCCCCACTGCCTACCTGTTCGGGATCCAGCTACACGGCGGCATCATCGGGGCATGGGCGGGCGAATTCGTGTACTGGCTTGCGTTCGCCCTGTTTATGGCACTTAAATTCAAACAAGGGGCATGGAAGAAGATCCAACTATGACTGCTGGCGGACACGGGTTCCGCCGCAACAGGAGAACGGACCAGGTGGGGTATCTCGTAGCGGCGTAGCTTGCCTGCGCCGGGTTCCCGTAGCGGTGTAGCTTGCGCTGATCGTGGACGGGGAGAAAAGCAACGTCGGAGACAAGCTCCGACGCAACGAAAGATTGAAACGGAGACCACGAACGAGAAAGGCTTCAAACGAAAGAAACTGCCGGCGGACACGGGTTCCGCCGCAACGGGAGAACGGACCAGGTGGGGTATCTCGTAACGGCGTAGCTCGCCTGCGCCGATCGTGGATGGTGAGGAAAGCAACGTCGGAGACAAGCTCCGACGCAACGAAAGATTGAAACGAAGACCACAAACGAGAAAGGCTTCAAACGAAAGAAACTGCCGGCGGACACGGGTTACGCCGCAACGGGAGAACGGACCAGGTGGGGTATCTCGTAACGGCGTAGCTTGCCTGCGCCGGATTCCAGTGTAGCGGTGTAGCTTGCGCCGATCGTGGACGGGGAGAAAAGCAACGTCGGAGACAAGCTCCGACGCAACGAAAGATTGAAACGGAGACCA
>WFSM01000038.1 GCA_015485945.1 Candidatus Bipolaricaulota bacterium
CACACCGCGCGCCCAGTTTTGAAACCGGGCGAGGAACGCGGCCGCGTCATCGACCGTAACCGTGCCGGTTCCCGATCCGTCGGGGAGCGGGCGGTCGTGCACGAACGTGGATAGATCGCCGACCACTTCCGTGATCTCACCGACGAGGAACCAGGCAAGGTCGGTGATATGAACGGCGGTGTCCGCGAGCGCGCCCGATCCGACCGCTCCGTTCACGTGGCGGGTGGACAAAGCAAGGGCCGGCTCGGGTGCGCTTGGGGACACCGCCGTTTACATCACCGACCTTGCCCGGTTCCTCGTCGGTGAGATCACGGAGGTGGTCGGCGATCTATCCACGTTCGTGCACGACCGCCCGCTCCCCGACGGATCGGGAACCGGCATGGTTACGGTCGATGACGCGGCCGCGTTCCTCGCCCGGTTTCAAAACGGGGCGCGCGGTGTGTTCGAGTCGACGCGGATGGCAACCGGGCGGAAGAACTTCATGCACATCGAGGTGAATGGAACGCGGGGAAGCGTCTACTGGAACGTCGCGGACCCGAACGTCCTGTGGTTCTACTCCCGCGACGACCCGACGGAAATCCGCGGGTTCAGGCGCATCCTCGCCACCGAGCCGGAACACATGTACGCCAAGGCATGGTGGCCGCCGGGGCACACCCTTGGGTACGAACACGCGTTCGTCCACGCCGTGTACGTGCTTCTCACCGCGATCGCAGATGGGCGCGTTCCCGAGCCGAGCTTTTCTGACGGCGTGAAGGCGCAGGCGGTGCTGGACGCGGTCACCCGATCGGTGGAAACGCGAAGCTGGGTGACAGTGGAAGACTGACCGCGCGCGCTCGGTGCTGCGCTACAGCCCGCGCATGTCCTTGACGAAATAGCCCCCCAACCCGGAGGCGGCCACCGCCACCCCGCCGGCGATGATGAGAAGCGGCGCAGCGATGATTACGAGCAGGCTGCCGATCACCGCGAGCGCGATCGGCTCCAGGCTGCTCGATACGGCCTGATCAGCGGCGAACACCCGTCCCTGCATTTCGTTGGGAGCGTGCGTCTGAAACACAACCACACTCAGCACGTTGGCGATTGCCGCTGCTGCCCCCACGATGACCAACGCCCCCATCGACAAAATCAAGTGGCGCGACAGCCCGAACAGCAACAGCGCTCCTCCGAGCGCGGCGATGCCCCACATGATCCCCGATCCGTAGCGCTTGACACGCTTGATGCTTGCCGTCAGTAGGCCGCCGATCAGCATCCCCACCGAGATTGCCATCGCCAACAGGCCAAACCCCTCCGCACCGGCGTGAAGCACGTCCTTGGCCATGATTGGGAGCAGAACGTTCATCGGGGCGAGGAAGAAGTTGACCACTCCGAACAGAAAGATGATGAACAGCAGCGCGTGTTGGCGATAGATAAACTTAAATCCGGCAATGATATCGGCGATCACGGGCCTGATGCCGGCGGGGATCTCCACCCGCGGCGATGGGAACAATGCGAACAACAGCGACGCGCCGGCGAGGAAGAACGTAATCGCGTCCAACCACATCGCCGGTCCGCTGCCGAGAAACGCCACCAACACTCCGCCCAATGCCGGTCCGGCGATCCCGGCACTGCTCGCTGATACCTGGTAAAGCGAGTTGGCCCGCGTCAATTGTTCCGCGGTGACTAAGTTAGGGATTGACGCCTGCAACGCCGGCTGATGGAAGATCGTCGCTGTCGCCCGCAACAGCGCGAACAGGTACACCTCCCACAGCGTCAGTTTTCCCATCAGCAACAGGGTAGCGGCGGTTCCGATGATCAACCCGTTGATCAGGTTCATTGTAATCATCAGCTTGCGGCGGTCGGCGCGGTCGATCAACGCGCCGGCGATCGGGCCGATGATGACGTTGGGGAGCGCGCTAGCGATCGCCACCGTCGCCAATGCTGCTGCCGACCCGGTCGCTTCTAGCACCCACCACAACAATGCAATGTAGGTGAGCTGGCTGCCGAACAGCGATACGCTTTGCCCACCCCACACAAGGATAAAATTGTGGTTATGCCAAACCGAGGCCACTCTCCCCATAAAAATCAGTATATATGTTGTTAGCTAATTATTCCAGGGTAACGGCCATGGAAAGGGCGGCGTCGGCGTGTAGAGCAGCAGTATCGAAGACAGGAACGGGTGAATCGCTTTGTCCGATCAGCAGCGGGATTTCGGTGCACCCGAGGATGATCCCCTGCGCCCCATTAGAAACAAGATCATCAATCACCGTTTTGTAGTAGTCCCTTGCCGCAGGGCGGATGATCCCCTGTGTAAGCTCAGCGTAAATCACACGGTGAATCTCAGCGCGCGCGGTTGCATCGGGGATGAGAGTTTCGATCCCGTGCTGGCGGAGGCGATCACGATAGAACTCCCCTTCCATCGTATAGCGCGTTCCGAGCAGGCCAACCCGGGACAGGCCCTGTTCCTTGATCGTGGCGGCGGTAGGATCGACGATGTGAATGAGCGGGATGGGCGATTCTGCCTCGACCTTAGCGAACACGCGATGGAGGGTGTTCGCCGCGATCAGCCCGATCTCCGCGCCGGCGGCGTGGAGGGCATGAAATATCCGGATCATCTCCTGCGCCATCGCGTCCCAGTTGCCTGTTTTCTGCCAGTCGACGTACTGCTGGAACGACACACTGTAAATCACGATTTCGGGATAACCGTAGTCCCCGAACCTCCGCGTGTACTCACGCGTTATGCGCAGGTAGTAACTCACCGTCGATTCCGGGCTCACCCCGCCGAGGATGCCGATCCGCTTCATCCCACTCCCTAAAAACGATCCGGGACCCGGTTCCAGGGCCCGGTAAGTTCGCGTTATTGGTACGGTTCCACAACCTTGACGACGTCGGGGTAATCGATCCCCAGGCGCTTTAACGTCGCGATCGTCGGAACACC
>WFSM01000039.1 GCA_015485945.1 Candidatus Bipolaricaulota bacterium
CCCTCATATTACTCCTTCCATCCCTCAGTGTCCACTTCCATTATCATATTCATATCCTCTTTCGTTTAAAGCCACCCGCGCAGTGCAACCGGCTTTTTCGCCCGTTACCCCACACCCCCAACAAACACATAGCTACGCCCCGGTAGATCACGGCGCAAAACTGGAAGCAGTTTATCACAGATCGGGAGCCTGTGTCAAGCATAAGCCGACGATCCCCGCCGCCGATTTTCGGCCACCGGCTCGGGGCAACATTCGCGCTGATCGCGTACCCCGTCGCTTGCGCCGTCCATTTCATCTTATCTCACTCCCTACGGTAAGACAATAACTACGACCAACCCTAGCCGGTTACACCGCGTTTTTGTAAGGAGGTTGGTACACGCCCAACCGGACATCTGTCCCTCCACGCGGGGGCAGGGAGAAAAAGCAACGGGAAACTGCCGGCGGACACAGGTTCCGCCGCTACGGAATAACGGACCAGGTGGGGTATTTCGTAGCGGCGTAGCTCGTCTGCGCCGATCGCGGACGGGAAAAAGCAACGTCGGAGACAAGCTCCGACGCAACGGAAGATTGTAACGAAAAACCAAGAACCAAAAAACAACGGCGGACACAGGTTCCGCCGCAACGGAATAACGGACCAGGTGGGGTATTTCGTAGCGGCGTAGCTCGTCTGCGCCGGATTCCAGTAGTGGTGTAGCTTGTCGGCGCCGAGATTACTTGGCCTCGATCTTCTCGATCCTCTTTGTGTTGTTCTTTACATCGGATTCCACCCGGTCCAACCGCGCACTTGAGGCGACACGTTCCTGATCCCATCGCCGCAGCGTCGCCATAACCTCGTCTATGCCCGTTACCACCTCATCAAATCGCTGGTTAAGCTCTTCCCGAGTAGCACGTTGCTCGATCAATTCGCGGTTGTTAAGCACCGCAGTCGTAAGCTTATCAAGCCGCTTAGTATTTGCATCGATCCTTGCCCCGTTGGCATCGATCTTTGCTAAAAGCCGTCGTTCCACGTCTGTAAGCCGTTGGTCCACGGCGTCGATTTTGGCGGTAAGCCGTTTTTCGACGTCATTGATCTTAGCTTCTAACTTGTTGAGGTCACGCTTTGTCGCTGGCTCGTTATCTTGGCCCATCAAATTATCCTCCGTGACATTTATAGCGGATCGTCGCGGGCGACGTCAATTTTGAACAGCGACGTCGGAGACAAGCTCCGACGCAACGGGGGAAGCGACAAACCGGGTGGGGGTATCGCGTAGCGGCGCAGCTTGTCTGCGCCGATCATGTCCAGGGTGAAAGGCAACGTCGGAGACAAGCTCCGACGCAACGGGGGAAGCGACAAACCGGGTGGGGGTATCTCATAGCGGCGCAGCTCGTCTGCGCCGATCGCGGACGGAGAAAAGGCAACATGGCTACCGCGTCAAATCGAGGACAAATTCCACCCATTCCCGCTGTTCGCTGAACCCGATTGCACGCACCAGCGCGATTAACTCTTCATCGCGCGGATCCAACGACACGTGGACCGTTTCCTTCCCCATCCGGGCGAACCAGCGCGCTCCGGCGGCGAGCAGGCTGAGTGCTGCCTCGCTTTGCCCGGAGCTGAGGAGGAGCGGATGTACCTCGCCCACCCGTTCGCGGTTAATTGCGAACAGGCGTGCGCACGCCGCGGCTCCGGTGGGAGTCACCGCGGTGAGGCGGTGCATGTGAACTCCAAGTAACCATCCAACCCCGTGCACGTTGTAGCGCCTCCCGTGCCATCCCCGCCGATCGGGGGGTACGTCCGCAGTTCGCATGCGGCGGAGGCGCACCATGGATGGGGGCGTGATTTCAAGCGGGAGGGGATGTTCGTACACCACGGTCCGGTTGGTCGGCGTGAACCCGACGTTCTCAATCAACCGTTGCGCCACGTGATTCAACGGCGAGGCAATCGCCCGCTCGTAGCCTGCGCTGCGGAGACGACGAACCGCGTCCGCCACCAATCGCGCAGCTATTCCCCGGCCCCGGAACTCGGGAACAACGTAAACGCCGGTAAGTGCAGGCTGGCGCCCAACAACGGTGATGCACCCGATCGGGTCGGCACCGGCACGAGCGATCAGGATGAACGCCTCATGCCCACTCACCCGTTTTACCATCCGCAGGGGGATCTCGTTGCCCATGAGCAGAAAGCTGATGATATGCCCCAGGCGGTCGAGGTCGGTGCCCAGTTCAGTCAGTTCCGTCCCAAACCCCGCTCGCAGAAACTCGATATATCGCGGCACATCCCGGCGCGTGATGGGCGCTATCGTGACTTTCATGGCCGTTAGTCTACGCCGCGGCGGGGGCGCGCACAAAAAATTGGCACCGCCCGCTGCCGCCTGGTACCCTCACGGTGCGATGACTGCACTGACATGGAACGACATTACAACGGCGCGGGAGCGGATTGCGCCGTTTGCCCACGTCACTCCGATCATGACGAGCGCGTCCATCGATCAAGAGTGCGCATCACGAGTGTTCTTCAAGTGTGAGAACTTCCAACGGAGCGGGTCGTTCAAGTTTCGCGGGGCGGTGAACGCAGTCGCTGCGCTTGCGCCGGCGGCGCGCGCCCGTGGCGTAGTCACCCACTCGTCCGGAAATCACGGCCAGGCGTTGGCGCTGGCAGCGCGGGAGTTTGGTATCACAGCGTACATTGTCATCCCGGAGAACGCGCCGCGGGTAAAGCTGGCGGCGGCGCGGGCGTACGGGGCCCACGTCGTCACGTGCGCTCCCACTCAAGCCGCGCGTGAGCAGGAGGCAGAGCGGATTGTCCGGGAGACAGGCGCGGTATTTGTCGACTCGCACGACGATCCGCTGGTGATTGCTGGTCAGGGAACGGCAGCGGTGGAACTTCTCAACGACGCCGGCACGCTTGACGCAGTCCTCGTCCCGGTTGGAGGCGGTGGCCTCATCTCCGGAACGGCGATTGCGGTTCATCATCTATCCCCAACGACGCGGGTGATCGGGGTCGAGCCGGCCGGGGCGGATGACGCCTACCGCGGAATGCGGGCGGGAAAGCGGATCACCAATTTCGTCCCCAACACCGTCGCCGACGGGCTCCGCACCTCGTTGGGGGAACTCAACTTCGCGATCATCCGCAAGGCGGTCGACGACATCGTCCTCGCTGATGATGAAGATATCCTCGCTGCCATGCGCCTTATCTGGACGCGGATGAAGATCGTAGTCGAACCATCGAGCGCGATCGCCCTGGTGCCGCTTCTCACCGGCGCGGTGCGGGGAAGACGAATCGGGATCATCATCACCGGCGGAAACGTTGACTTCGCGGGGGCAGGAGTTGGCATGTGAATTCACTCGCCTCCTCCGTTGCCTTTTCCCCGTCCGCGATCGGCGCAGACAAGCTGCGCCGCTACGAGATACCCCCACCTGGTCCGTTATTCCGTTGCGTCGGAACCTGTGTCCGCCGGTGGTTTTCCCCGCCGTTGCCTTTTTCCCCCGGACACAGATCGGCGCAGACAAGCTACGTCGCTACAGGAATCCGGCGCAGACAAGCTGCGCCGCTACGAGAAGCCCACGGCAGATAAACTCCCCGCCTATAACCTCACCCCCCACAACCACAGAAGAAAATAGCGGCGCACCATTACGATACGCCGCTACACAATTCTCGATCGCGCAGACCTGTTTGCAACCAGGCCCCGCCATTACGTTAATTACTCGAATTACTCGCGTTCTCCCAACGGTACCAGGTTGCGCCCATGCACGGTGTTGATCAGGATCCCGGCCGAGGAATACCACGCGATCAACGCGCACAGCACTCCCTCGTAGCCGGCAATCGTGTGCACGATCGGGATGAATTCCCCAATTGCGAGCAGGAAGAACAGAATCGTCAGCGTGATGAATACCCACGTCACCGCCCACGGCAGCTTCAGCGACGCGATTGTGGCGTAGAACGTGAATATCCCCCACGCGATCATCACAATCGCCACCCCGGCCGGGGGCACGGCGAACCCCTGCACCCCAGCGAGGCTGAGGAAGAAGAACGTGGCCACTCCCATCCAGAACGCGCCGTATGATGAAAAACATGTCGCTCCAAACGTGTCACCGCGCTTTACTTCCCACATCCCGGCCATGAATTGGGCAAGCCCGCCGTAAAACAGGGCAACCGGCATCACGATTCCGATCGTCTTGGCGTCCACCCAACCAGCATTCACGACGTTTAAAATGAATGTGGACAGGGCAAATCCGCCCAACCCCAACGCACCAACGTTGGCGAGCTTCGGTGTAGTCGTCTCGCTCAAACCAGACCTCCTTATCCCTTGTAGCCGACGACCTGCTTCAGGTG
This sequence comes from Candidatus Bipolaricaulota bacterium, assembly GCA_015485945.1. Lineage (GTDB taxonomy): Bacteria > Bipolaricaulota > Bipolaricaulia > UBA7950 > UBA9294 > S016-54. The sequence continues at coordinate 4,304 of WFSM01000039.1, forward strand.
GTCGACGCTGTCCGGGTTCTGCAGTGTGGTGATGTCCCCGATTGGGTCGTTGCGCACAAGCGCCTTGAGGACGCGACGCATGATCTTACCGGATCGCGTCTTCGGGACATCGTCGACGAAGATGATCTCGTCCGGCCGTCCGGTGGGGCCGATCACCTTGGTCACCGTGTTCATCAATTCCTTGCGGATTTCCTCCGACGGGGTGATCCCGGCCTTGAGCAGGACGAATGCCACCGGCACCTCACCCTTGAGCTCATGCGGACGGGATACGACCGCGACCTCGCTCACCTTGTCGTTCTGGGCGAGGGCGCTTTCCACTTCGGCGGTGGCGAGGCGGTGGCCGGCGACGTTCATCACGTCGTCAACACGGCCGGTAATGCGGATGTTTCCCACCTCGTCCTTGCGCGCGCCGTCGCTCGTGAAGTAGCGCTCGGGGCCGTAGTCGGAGAAATACTGGTTCTTGAACCGCTCCATGTCACCGTAGATTCCGCGCGTCAGCGCCGGCGGGAACGGGTTGAAGATCGTGAGATAACCACCGTCGCCCGGCTTGACCGGAGTGCCACCGGAGTCGAGGATGTCAGCGATCACACCCGGGAACGGGCGCCCGGCTACCGTCGGGATGAACGGCCCAATTCCGGGAAGGCTGTTGACCATGTTTGCCCCGGTCTCAGTCTGCCACCACGTGTCGATGATCGGACACCGGCCGCCGCCGATCTTGTCGAAGTACCACAGCCACGCATCGACGTTGATTGGCTCACCCACAGTGCCGAGGAGCCGCAGCGAGGACAGGTCGTGCTTCGCCGGCCACTCGTCCCCCCATTTGATGAACATCCGGATCGCGGTCGGCGCGGTGTACAGTTGCGTAACCTTGTGCTTCTCGATGATCGCCCACATGCGTCCGTAGTCCGGGGCGTCGGGCGAGCCCTCGTAGATCACGGTCGTCACCCCGTTCATCAACGGCGCGTAGTTGATGTAGGTGTGGCCGGTGATCCACCCGACATCGGCGGTGCACCAGAAGATGTCGCCGTCGTGCAGGTCGAAGTTCCATTTAGCGGTGAGATAAGACTGGACGGCGTAACCACCAGTGGTGTGCATGATCCCCTTCGGCTGGCCCGTCGTTCCCGACGTGTACAGGAGAAATGCGAGGTCCTC
>WFSM01000040.1 GCA_015485945.1 Candidatus Bipolaricaulota bacterium
GCGCCGCACGCCACTCCCGACCAGGCGTTCATCAACCTTGCCAAAGGGCTCGACCCCGATTCTGGTCGCACGATGTCCGAGGTGATTCACACCCGCATTCCCAACCACCCGGTGTTCACCCTGTCCGGTCCGTCTCATGCGGAAGAAGTGGGACGAGACATGCCGACCGCGGTCGTCCTCGCCGGTGTGGATCGTGAACGCGGGAAACGCCTGCAGACAGAGATTATGACGCCGCGGTTCCGCGTTTACCTGAGCAGGGACATCCGTGGTGTCGAGCTGTGTGGCACGGTGAAAAACATCATTGCCATCGCCGTGGGCGTAGCGGACGGTCTCGGGTACGGCGACAATTCCCGCGGCGCGCTCATCACGCGTGGCTTGGTCGAACTTGTCCGGTTTGGACGTGCGTTCGGCGCCCGCGATGCCACGTTTTTCGGACTGGCCGGACTCGGTGACCTCGTCGCCACTGCCACTAGCCCCCATAGCCGCAATCACTACGTCGGATACCAGCTGGGAAAAGGGGAACCGCTCACCCGTATTTTGGCGGGAATGGATATGGTGGCGGAGGGGGTGCACGCCGTGACCACCGTGGCGCAATTGGCACAGGAGCGGGAAGTTGACATGCCGATCACCAATGCGGTCCATCGCTTGATGCACGGTGAAGTGAGCGCCGCCACGCTGGTGGACGAGATTATGACCCGTCCGCCGAAAGAGGAAGGGGTCACATGACCGACTATGACGTCGTCGTGGTCGGAGGCGGTCCAATCGGCGCGCTTACCGCGTTGACTGCGGCGGAAACGGGTGCCCGCGTCCTCCTTGCCGAACAGGGGGATGGGACGGGCGAACCCGTGCGCTGTTCAGGGCTTGTCAGTCCACGCACACTCAAACTCTATCGGGTGTCGTCCGGCATCGTCCACCGTGAGATCGTGGGGGGGCGTCTTCATTTACCGGATGGCACAGCGCTCACCCTACGAGCGGAAGAACCGCGGGCAGTTGCCATCGACCGTGCCGCATTGGATCGTACTGTCCTGAAACAGGCCACAGCCGCCGGAGTGGAGGTGCACACCCGTACCCGCGTCACCCACGCCGGCATGGGAACAGTCACCCTGAATCGCGCTGAAACTGTCACCGCTGCAGTGATTGTGGGGGCGGACGGGCCGGGAAGCGGAGTGAGAAGATGGTTTGCATTACCGCCCCCTCAAGAGTTCATCGTGGGACGCCAGGTCGTGGTTACCGGGGAACTAGAGCGGCCGGATGAGGTGGAAGTATTCGTGGGCAGCGCTGTCGCGCCGGGCGGATTCGCGTGGGCAATTCCGGCGGAGCCCGGCCGTCTGCGTGTCGGACTCGTCGTCCCACGCGGCACAGATGTCAACCGACTCCTAGCCCAGCTTTTAGAAACACGGTTCCCGGGTGCGGTACATGCCGGCACTGGTGGATTGATCCCGATCGGTCCGGCGGCGCACACCTACGGCGCCGGCGTGCTCATCGTCGGCGATGCCGCGGGTCAGGTAAAACCACTGTCCGGCGGCGGTCTGTATCCGGGCGGGGTGAGCGCGCGCATTGCCGGCCGAATTGCGGCCCAGGCTGCCCTTGCGGGGATGACTGACGCCGATCACCTGCGCGTGTACGATCGCCAGTGGCGGGCGGAATTGGAACGGGAACTTAAATTCGGGCTCACGCTACGCCAAATCCTGTTCTCGTTATCCGATGACGCCCTTATCAGCCTGGGTACGATGGTTGGTGTTAACGAGGTATTGCAGGTGATCACCGCTGCCGGCGATTTTGACTACCCGAGCAAGTTGGTTCCGGCATTCCTCGCACATCGTGAGCTGTGGCCTCGATTTCTCTCCGCGCTTGGGTTGATCGGTGGCTGGGACCGCATCCAAGAACTCGTACCGAATCTCTTCCCTTTATGACCGCGAGATAATATAATTAACCCCGATGGCGAAAAAACGAACGCAACAACGAGGTCGGAAAAAACAAGTTCCAGCGCCGCCGCGGTTTACTATCTCCGCCGAACGCGTGTTTGCGTACGCGGTCGCCGCGATTGTGTTCATCATCCCGCTGTTTATCTGGCCGGGGGAGACCGAGTACGGGTACGGAAAGACGATCATTATGTACCTTCTCGTGTCCGCGCTTCTTATCGGCTGGGCGGCGTGGGCCGTGCGCCGCGGCGTATGGAAGATCCGTATTCCATGGCTCGCTTACTCGGCCGGATTCCTCATTCTGGTGGGATTACTGTCGCTCATTAACGCGGTAAACGGGCTGGTGGTGATCCAGAGCCTTGCCGTGTTCCTGTACTTTATTTTGTTCTACCTTGTGGTGGCGAACATGGTGCGGGATAGCCGCGATGTGACAGTGATACTGTACGCGCTCCTGATTGCCGCGTTTTTTACTGCATTGTACGGGCTGCTCCAATACTTGGGCGTGATGCGAGGGGCATTTGGTAACGGCGGCGGACTGAATGAACTTATCTCCACGATGGGAAACCGCAACTACCTTGGAGGTTTTCTCGCCTACCTCATGTTCCCGAGCGTTATTCTCCTTGTGCGCTTGCACTCTCGCATTCTGCGAGCAATCGCACTGCTGTTACTGGCGTTTAACTTTGGAACGGCAATGCTCGTCAACCAAACCGGGATCGTCGTCGCGCTTATCGTGGCGTTGATCGGTGTTGTAATCGGATGGTTGATCTTCCGCCCGGTGGAACCGGTGCGGCGCAACCGCGTGTGGCTGATCACGTTGCTCGCCATCCTCGCAGTGACGTTTGTGTTCGAGGCACCGGCTGGACCGCTTAATTCTGTGGTTGGCCTGTCCGCCACTCCGGGATCGTTCATCGGGCGATTGTGGGCGCAGAACGCAGGAAAGACACGATCATGGGACTGGTGGATCGGCTACGAGATGTTCAAGGCGCACCCCATTCTTGGAGTGGGGCTGGGAAACTACAAGCTTAACTTCCTTCCGTACAAAGCGAAGTTTCTCGCCACTCCGCGGGGGAAGAATTACAATTTTTATATCCCGCGCGCCGCCCAAGCGCATAACGACTACGTACAGACCGCAGCTGAGCTGGGGATCCTCGGGATCATCGGCGTGGTTGGGTTAATCGGCATGATTGCGTATTCGCTGTGGATTGCCCTCTATCGCAGTCGCAATGAAGCGGATCGGTTCGATTTGTTGCTGCTTACCGGTGGTGTAATCACATTCCTCGTGCACGCGTTGGTTAGCTTTCCCGCCCATCTGCCAGCATCGAGCCTCGTGCTTGTGACCATCCTCGGGATCGCTACATCGCGGGCGTACACGGACACCGCCCATACTACAGTCACAATCAAACGCGTTCCGTTGGCAGCGATGGCCGCGGTAGTTGCGGCGTTCTGCGTGTTCGTATCCGTAGTCGCGGTGCGTGATTATGCCGCCGACTTCCTGTTCCAGGCCGGAGTGCAAGAGCTGCAGTTGGGACAGACAAACCTCGCGATTGAAACCTTCAATCACAGCATCCAGCTCGATTTCTGCCCCCGCCAAACTTACTTTTACCTCGCGACGGCGGAAATTCAGGCGGGAAACTACAAGCAGGCGCTCGCTGACCTGGAGAAGTGCCGTACCCGGTACGTAACCGAGCCGGTGTACCTCAACATCGCCAATCTTGCCGTCAACCTTGGGGATATAAAAACTGCACAGAAAAACATCAACTTTATTTTGTCCACTCATCCATCATCGGATATGGCGCTGCAGGCAGAGTACCTTAACGGGATCATCGCCATTCGTGCCGGTGACTACACGCGAGCGTCGCAGATTCTCAACGAGCTCGTTAAACGGCACCGTGATTTCGAGCGTGGGTACATCGCTCTCGGTGACCTGTACCGTGCTCAGGGCCTGACGGTAAGCGCACGCAAAAACTACGAGACCTCACTAAAGCTGATCACCGCCAGGCTTGCGCGTGACAACAGCCACCTCAATTCGGGCAAGCCGATCACCGGGCAAGAGTACAGTCGACTGCGCAACGAGATCACCATGCTCACCCAAGAGAAGCAGGCGGTGGAGGCGAGCCTCGCTAAGCTGCCGTAACTTGCGGCGCCGCATTCATGCCGGTATAGTTTATCGATGTCAGGGGAGCCCGTGTCCGGGCTGAGAGGAGGTTAAACCTCGACCCTTTGAACCTGATCTGGGTAATGCCAGCGTAGGGACATCAGCTGTCTCTCCCCGCGGCCCACAGGATCAGATGGGTCGGTACATGATGAGAGAATCACAGATCCTCGCAATAATCCGCGACCGCGTCACTGAGGCCGGTGATGACGCTGCTGTCATACCGTTCGGCGCCACCAATTTGATCCTCACCACCGATATGCTCCACCGCGCCACCGACTTTCCCGCCGGGGCAAGCGCCCGCACGATCGGATGGCGAGCGGTAGCCGTCTCGTTATCTGATCTAGCAGCGATGGGCGCGCGGCCGCTCGGTGTGGTCCTCGCGCACGGTGACCCGGATCTCACCGGTCCATTCACTACCGGTGTGCTCGACGGCGCGATCGCGTGCTGCACATTGGTGGGAACGGAGCTTGTTGGCGGCGACATCGACCGTCATTCCGAACTGACGCTCGTGAGCACCGCTCTGGGCGAGACCGCGAATCCGGTGCGGCGCAGCGGTGCCTGTGTCGATGACGCGGTCTGCATCACTGGCGAACTCGGGCGCACGCAGGCGGCGCTGGCAATGTACGCAAACGGTGACGCCGCATCCGCCGACCGCTTGTTCACATTCACGCCGCGCGTCGCCTGGGGCCGCGCGCTGGCACCGTATGCCACCAGCATGATCGATATCTCCGACGGCCTTGCGCGATCGCTGCACATTCTCGCGCGTGAGAGCAATGTCGGTTTCGCGGTGGACAGCATTCGTATTCCTACGGTCCCGGAGTTTACGCGCGTGATCGCCCTCGGCCAGCAGCGCCGCGCCCTGTTGTACGGCGGCGAAGACTACGAGCTTTTATTCACATTGCCGCACCAACGCGTTGACGACCTTCCCCGCAGCGTGCGGTTCACCGTTATCGGCAAGGTGACCGCATCCGGCGTCCTGTTGGACGAACAGCCTCTCCCTGACACCGGCTACGAGCACTAAAAGGAGATGGTTGTGATGAAACGAGGTTGGTTGCTGTTGCTCCTAGCGGTGATAGCGGCGGTATCCGTTGTCGGGTGGGGAAAAGAGACGCTCGTCGTCTATACCTACGACAGTTTCATATCATGGGGACCAGGAGGAGCGCTCCAACAGGCGTTCGCGGCAAAGTACAACTGTGACGTCCGGTTCGTCACTGCCGGCGGGGCGAAGGCGACCCTCGCCCGCCTGATCGCTGACCGCAGAAACGGCGATACGCAGGCAGACCTATTCATGGGCGAACTGAACGACGTGCCCCGCATATCCTCCTATCATCTGTTTCTACCCGTACAGACGGCAAGCATCTCCAATCTGCACGTCATCCCGGCGAAGCTGCGGGAAATCGCGGCCACCGGGCTTGTGCCGTACGAGTACGGCTACATAACACTCACCTACGATTCTCACGTCATGACTGCGGCCGAGCTTCCTAAAACGCTTGCCGATCTCACTGCACCGCGGTACCGCGACATGCTCATCTGCGAGGACCCACGTACGTCATCGACTGGATTCTCATTCCTGTTATGGACAATCGCCCAGTTTGGCGAGAATGGCTACCTCACATTTTGGCGTGACCTTAACCCAACGATTCTCACTATCACTCAGGGGTGGAGTACGGCGTGGACGATGCTCACCCACGGCGAAGCGCCGCTGATGGTGAGTTACTCTACCGACACTGCCTACGCTGCCTTGTCCGGGAAGACGCCGCGCTACCTATCGTACGCACCGGCCGGTGAGGGATACCGCACCGTGTACGGAGTGGGAATCATCCGTGGCACCACGCATCAAAAGTTGGCGGAGGAGTTCATCAACCTCCTTCTTTCCCCGGAGATCCAGAAGCTTATTCCGGTGAAGGAGGCGATGTTTCCCGTCAATCCAAATGCCTCGGTCCCAGCGGCATTCAAGAAATACGCGATCATACCAGAGCACGAAGTTTCCCTCCCGCTCTCCCTCGTGGGAGAAAAAGCGGAGCAGTGGCTGAATGATTGGGCTGAGGTGATGACAAAACAGTGAGAACGGTGGGCCTTGCCGCAGTTATCCTTGCGCTGGGGTTTCTTGGGATCACGTTCTATTACCCGCTGTTCACCGTTATCCGTGACGGGATTTCCATGGGGGGAGGAGGAATCCTCTCCCCAATCATCACCGCGGTGCGCGATCCGTACTTCATTCATCTGCTCACGTTCAGCGTTAAAGAAGCGATATTAAGCACGCTCCTCAGCCTGGGAATCGGGCTTCCGGGTGCGTTCATCCTCGCCCGCTACGAGTTCCCGGGGCGACGGCTGGTGCAGTCACTCACAGTGGTTCCATTCGTCTTGCCCGCGATAACGGTAGCACTGGGGTTCATCCTGTTCTTCGGTAACAACGGCACTCTCAACCGGTTGTTGATGTGGGCGCTGCACCTCCACCACCCACCGCTGCGACTGTTGTACTCGCTCACCGGGATTGTGCTGGCACACGCGTTCTACAACGCCCCGATCGTTATGCGCGGCGTGGGCGCAGCGTGGGCCGGAATCGATCCGGCGTTTCACGAAGCAGCAGCGTCGCTCGGAGCGGGCCGGTGGCGGCGGGCGCTTGGAATCACGGCACCGCTGCTAGCACCAGCAATTCTAAGCAGCTCCGCCCTCGTATTTATCTTCACCTTTTTGTCGTTTCCCATCGTTCTCACTCTGGGTGGCGCCCGCTACGCCACCATCGAGGTGGGAATCTACACGTTAATCCAAACCCTCGGTGACATAC
>WFSM01000041.1 GCA_015485945.1 Candidatus Bipolaricaulota bacterium
ATCCAGGCCCGTGAACGGCCCTTGTTTCTTCAGATGGAGGTCCCGTTCCAGATTGAGGTAACCATCGGGGGTGATCCCGACTTGCACCAACAATCGCCGTGCGCATTCGTTATGGCAACCATCAATAACCACCAGTTTCTCCAGTTTCTTGATCAATGCTGCCTGTCGCGGCACGTTGTTCAGGAGCGCGGGGAGGGAGCAGATGCCCACCGTCTCCGCACCCAGGCGCTTCACCACCTCTAGGGCCGCCATTCCCGTAATGGAACCGGTGTTGGAGGCGCAGCTGCCGCAGATGAACAGTCCAATCCGTGGCAATCGCGGGGTAAGGTTCCCCGCTGAAGCGCTCATTGCCCCTCACCTACCGTCTGGAGTAGCGAACCCGCGGTGGATAGCGGGGCTCAGGGGAAGACAAAAACATGCCAACCGCGGCCTCACGTAGCCAGTCGGGATAGGAAGCATGCTTGTAGAGTGTTGGCAAGTATCCATGTTGGTGCAGTTCGCCGATGATTTCCATCCCAATGACTTGCCCCTCGTGCGTGTATGTCGTGATCCACCCGCCGGGGAATTCCTCCCTCTTCGCATCCCCGCTGAGGTACCCAACGGAGAGGACGGGAACGTCGAATATATTGATCACGTTGCGCGGTATCCCGCCGCGGTAAACCGCATCCATTCCGAGGATATTCAATGCAGCGATACGTCCCTGCTCCACTGCCTCAGGCCAAATCGCATTGATAATCGGCGCACCAGTAAGATAATCCGGCGCCTGAACGCAATCGCCAGCAGCGTAGACCCCGGAAACTGCGGTGCGCATCCGTGAATCCACGATGATTCCCCCTTTGTCACCAATCGTAATCCCGCTGTCCACGAGGAAGTCCGTATTCGGCCGGACGCCGGTAGCGATAACAACAGCATCACAATCGATGGCTCGTTCCACCGTCACTACCCACCCGGGTTCAAGCGCAATATCACGCTGACCGAGCATCACCTCAACTCCGTTGTCCGTGAGGATCGCAGCGATCCGCGCCGCCACCGCAGGGGAAAATATTCGCCGCATTACGCGGGAGCGACCAATCAGGGTGACTTTTTTCCCCTGGCGGGCAAGGGCAATCCCGAGTTCCACCGCCACCGGGCCGGTGCCGATAATTGCTGTATGGCGGAGATCGCGGTCGCGAATCCGGCGCGCATCAGCCAGTGTCCGTAACACGAGTGCATCGACATTGTCATGACCGGGAATTGCGGGAACGATCGGCGATGCTCCAGTGGCGATGAGGAGGACATCATAGTGAATATCCGTTCCATCTTCGAGCATCACGCTGTTTCCCGTAGTATCCACCCCAATCACCGCTGTCCCGCGGATGAACTGGATGCGGGGATCAGGAACGAGCACCTCGCCGCGATGAAACAGCGCGGATTCCTCAATTCTCCCCTCGATGTAATAGGGAAGGAGGATCGGGGAGTAGTGAGCAAATGGCTCGCGGGAGATGATTGTGATCTCGCCCCGCCAGCCGCTGGCGCGCAGGGTGCGCACCGCACTCACGGCCGTGCCGCCGTTTCCGATGATGACAAGGTGTTCCCCGCTCATTTTCGAACCCCGAGCTGCTCGATCGTCGCCGGCGTTGGTCGCCCCTCCCGATCCCAACCACGATGCGCGTAATATTCATCCTTCATCGCCTCGAACTTCTCGCGATCGAGAACTGCACCCGCCCACGGCCCGTCCTTAAGCGGTTCGGTAAACATCCGCGCCGAGATGGTGTCGTCATCCCGCGTAAGTCCTTCACGCAGGTTGATCAACCGTTCCACCGTACGGATCCGCGCCGCAATTTCCATCAACTGAGGTACGGTCGCCGACTGACCGGTACACGCGCGTAATGCTTCCGCCCACAGTTCCAGCCCCACTGGCTGAAACGGGATCGCACACACCCCAAGCGCATCGGCCAGGGTGTGCATATCCTCGTAGGTGGCGACCAGTCCTGCTTTGCCCGCATAGCGTGCGGGGTCGGCCAGTTTCTCATCACCACCGAGCATCTTTGCCACCTGTTTTGCCATTTCCGGCATTGTGCGGCAATAAAAATCCGGAAACGCGTACGTCGCCCGATTGTGACTTCCCGAATCTGTCACCGCGGTCGAGAGTGCCACACCTTTAAATGGGCGGATCTCCATCAGCCACAGCTCGAGCCCTCCCTTGGCATAGACCGCGCGCTCCCCACTTCCTTTCGCGATTTCTGCTGCGGCCGCTTTCACCCCGCGGGCGAGGATATCCCCGAATCCACGGCGGTAAGCGATTGCCGCTATCATGGCGCGTGCGGATTCGCCGTTCCCGAAGCTGAGTTCTACTCCATTAGTATCCGTACTGGTGATGATCCCCCGCGCATAAAGATCCATTGCAAACGCGATCACCGCGCTCGTTCCCCCGGAATCGAGGCCAAGTGTCTGACACAGCTTATACGCGTCCCAAATCGCGACGGGATCGGACAGTTTCATAAAATAAGACACGGAAGGGAGCGTCCCCTGGCAGGCGATCACCGGTGCCCCGGTCCCGACCACCGGGGTGAAGTGCGCCCAACACCGCAGCGGGCACCCAAAACACGACTGTGGCATCAGCCTGCCCTGTTCGAAGTAGGCCTTGACCGCGGCATACGCGACGTCACGTTCGGGCCACCGGGTATCATCGTAATTCCCGTAGAACGCCTTTCCATCCTGCTCACATGAGCGGAACAGTTCCCAGTGCCAGTTCGGCGCTTCGCGATACAACGGCATCCGCTTGATCCGCTCCTGCATTTTACCAGTGACATCCATGAGGGCGGCGGGATTGTGAATTTGTACCCCGCGTGTCCCACGCACGGCGATTGCTTTCAGGTTCTTCGCCCCCATCACCGCGCCCAGGCCGCCACGGGCAGCGTAATTACGGGTGCCAAACGCGATCGCGGCTAAATTAGCACGGTTTTCGCCCGCAGGGCCGATGCACGCTACCTGAGTTCGCTCATCTCCGGCCTGCAACGCCGTCACTGTCTCTGGAATGGTCTTCCCCCACAGGGGCACGGCATCCTTGATGTCTACCTTGTCATCACGAATTTCGATGTACACCGGCCTTTTCGCACGGCCACGGATGACAATTCCGTCGTAGCCGGCCCATTTAAGTTCTGGCCCCCAGAATCCGCCGGCGTTCCCTCCACCGAGGAGTCCGGTCTCGGGCGACTTGGTCACCACATCGATCCGGCCCGAGCTCGGGGCCAGAGTGCCGGTAAGCGGCCCGGCCATAAGCACAAGGACGTTTTCTGGCCCAAGTGGATCGAC
>WFSM01000042.1 GCA_015485945.1 Candidatus Bipolaricaulota bacterium
CGCCAGTTGCCAGCGTCCCCGGTGGAACGGTAGATCTCCGGTGGAGTCATTTCCTCGTTCCCCAGGCAGAACGGGCAGTTGCGCGAAGAACGCTCGGGCTCGTCATTGCGTTCGGTGTGATAGTCGGATGGGCGCTTTGCCCGCTCGGGCGCGATGATCACCCATCGGTCGGTTATCGGTCCACGTCTAAGTTCAGGCAAACTTCCTCCTTACATGTGCTGAGTGTGTCAGGGAAGGATAACTTGTTTGAGGAGCGTGAGCCAGTCGGTGAGTAACCGCGGCATGAGGAATTTCTCACGCACGTGGTCGCGGCCTGCTTCGCCCAATCGCGTGCGGAGCGCAGGATCGTTGATGATGTCCAGTACCCGTGCGCTCATCGTTTCGTAGTCCTGCGGTGCAGCGAGGTAGCCGGTTTTTCCGTCTTCGATCTGAAGTGGTATGCCGCCTACGTTCGTGGCCACCACCGGCGTCCCCTTCCACAGCGCCTCAGATACGGTGAGCCCGAATCCCTCCTTGAGCGATAGCTGCATGACGACCGTCGCTGCTCGCTGGAGCGCGTTTACCAACACCGGATCGGTTGCGGTGATCAAGTGCACATCGGACAACGCCGCCGCCCGCTTTACCACTTGCTCGTAGATCATTGGCCCCTCGGGATCGTCGCTCGCCATGTTGCCGAGCATCACCAACCTGGTGTCCGTCTCTTTCCGCACGCGGGAAAACACCTCGAGCACCCCGAGGGGGTCCTTCCATTTGTCGAAGCGGGATACCTGTACGATGAGCGGTTTGTCGCGCGGGATACCGTACTCGGCCAGCTTTGCGTCCACTTCGGTGGAAGTCAGCAGACGGTTGATCGCGGAGAACGGGTCGATCGCTGGCGGAATGACGTGCGTATCCACAGGCAAATCGGGTTTCTTAAACGATTCCGACGATACGACAACCGCATCATAGCGCAACACATATGGTTTAAGTTGTTCCCACACGTCTTCGTTGGGATTGGATAGGTCGATGTGACAGCGCCATATCCACGGGCCCTCCTTGTCGCGGTACGCGATCATGGGGAGCGGCTGGGGGTCATGGACGATCACGGCGTCGTGCATAATCGGGGTATAGCGGGCGAATGCCTCGCTTATCCGGAGATAAAGAGCAATCTCGTCGTCGCTGATGGTCACGTGTTCTCCCTGGAGACCGTTGTGGAGCTTCTTCGTGGCCTGAAACAAGTCCGGCTCACCGTAGAGCAAGCTCCAATCCACGTCCAGACCGATCTCATTCAGCAGCGGCACGATCGTTTGCAACATCCCGGCGACTCCGCCGCCGTGGTAGGTGGCGTTCACGTTCAACACCCGCAGTTGGTACATCCGCCGCGCTATCGCGTAGATGCGGGCAATCGGTTCCGCCCCGACCAAATCAAGATAATCCTCTATCCGCATTGCGCCTCCTTATTGTGGTAATGGGAGTGAGAGAAGCCCGGCAGGCACGGTCGTCGACCAGAGTTGGAGGTCACATCCGGCCGGTCCGGCGACGCGTGGCCCTGATAATTTCTCATCATCCCAGTAATAGAGCTCGACAAATCCCAATCTGTCCAATATTGGCACTACCTGCAATGCTGTCGTCATCACCGGCAACAATCCGTGGCGCACCGCTCCCCGAGCGATGAAATACTGGTCCAGCGGCCAAATCGCTCCCAAGTGATACGCAGTGGGGGAGTAATCCGGCTGGTGCGGTGCGTAGGTACGGTATCCGACCGGGGTCGCCAAATGATGCGCGCCAGCGGCAATGTGTGCAAGTCGGTCCGGGGGGACATCGCCGGGTTCTAGGTAGGAAAGCATGTGGAGGCCATCCGACGATATCCCGGTGATCGCTCCCGCAGTGTCACGGGCGATGACCGGGTAGGAAGTGCGGTTGTCCCACAGGTCGGTCCACAACCGCGCGACCATCGTATCCGTCAGCCGATTCAGCCGATCTTCGGGGGCGACGGGGCGGAGGGCATCCCCCAGCCGCGCCGTGGCCCGCAATGCGGCGATCGCCTGCGCCTGCACCAGCGTGTAGGTTACGGGATAGATGGGATCGCCTCTGCCGGGAAGATGCGAGTCCTTCCAATACGTGGCGCGAAGGGCGTACCGGCCCGCGTTGCAGTTACGCGGATCCTCGATGAATAGGGCATCGTCGATGTGACGCATGAGGTACTCGGCCGCCATCCGGAGCGACCGGCGCTCCGCATCGATCAGCGCGGCATCTCCGGTCAGACGACGGTAGTGATCGGCAACGATGAGCAGCAACAGGCTGACATCGACGGCGTTATAGCGGGTAACCAGACCGCGTATTGCTACCGTGTTGTACTCGTGCAGCCCCCGCCCCGGTTCCTCTCCGGTCGTCGGATCGATTTTTTCCCCCATTGTGGCCCCGACGAACTGAATCGCCTCCCGCATAAACTCCGGCTCGCCACTCATCCATGCCGCGATGAGCAAATCACGGCCGAATGGGCCGAACCGCACGCTCTTGCCGCGCATTCCCGCGTTGTAGAGCCGGTATTCCCTTCCAGCAATGGTGATGGTGGTACGCAGCCGCGCGCGGGCGCGGCGTCCAGCATCCGCCAGCTGTGTCAGTTGCGCCCGGATAGTGGTCGTCACCCTTTCACCGACCCGGCGAGGATCCCACGCACGAAGTAGCGCTGGAACGCGAAGAACACGAACATCGGTAGTATCATCGACACGAACGCCGCCGCGGTGAGCACCCACCATGCCTGTCCGCGCGAGCCGACAAGGTTGGCGATGACCACCGTCAACGGCGCCACTCTGGGGTTGGCGCCAAGGTAAATCAGCGCGACCAGGAGGTCGTTCCACACCCACAGGAACTGGAAGATGGCCACCGCGGCCACCGCCGGCACCGACAGCGGCATCACGATGCGGAAGAATATCTTTAACGGGGACGCACCGTCGATCGCCGCCGAGTCGAACAGGTCGCGTGGCAGTCCGGCGATGAAGTTGTGCATCAGATAGATGGTGAGCGGCAGCCCGTACCCGGTGTGGGCGAGCCAGATACCGATGAATTTCCCGTTTAGATGGATCTTGGCAAATATGGTGAGCACGGGGATGAACGTCATCTGAAGCGGGATGACCAGCAGCCCGATCATGATCATGAACAGCAGGTCCCGCCCCGGAAACTTCATCCACGCGAACGCGTACGCCGCGAACGAGGCGAACAGGATGGGAAGGATGGTGGCGGGGATGGTGATGATGAGGCTGTTGCGGAACGCCAGCCCGATGTTCTGGTGCGTGAATACCGTGCGGTAGTTCTCCAGGGTGTACTGGGTGAAGTTGAACGGCTGCGATAGCGCGGTCCACCACCCGGAATTGTTGATCGCCTGCGGTGAACGGAATGAGGTGACGAACGTGCCCAGGGTGGGCAACAACCAGATGATCACCAATCCGATGATCACTGTGTGCAACAACAGCCGTGTCGGTACGCCGAACAGTTTTCCGGTCATCTCATCTCCATTTGCCCGCGGAACCGGCGGATATTGATCCACATCATCGGGATGATCAGGATGAGGAGGATTACCGAGATCGCGCTGCCCCGCCCGTAGTTACCGAACAAAAACGCCTGCTTGTACATGATGTTGGCGATAACATCGGTGGAAAAGTTACCGTTGGTCATCACGAACACGATATCGAAGATCTTGAGCACAAATACGACCATGGTGGTGGTGACCACCGCCACCGTCGGCCACAGCAGCGGCAGGGTGATGCGGAGGAAGATCTGCCACTCGTTCGCGCCGTCGATCCGCGCCGCCTCGGTCAATTGCTTGGGGATGTTCTTGAGCGCCGCTGAGAGGACCACCATACAGAATCCGGTCCACATCCATACTCCGATTACAATGAGCGCCAGCGTGTTCCACGGCGAATGGATTAGCCACGCCACCGGCTTACCCCCCGCGGCAGTAATTATCTCGTCTAGCAGCC
>WFSM01000043.1 GCA_015485945.1 Candidatus Bipolaricaulota bacterium
ATGTCATTCTGCTCACACCAGCAAGATCCGCGCCCGCATACGAGCACCACCGGCAGAGAAACGCGATAATTCTTGGGCTGAAATCGTTATTCCGGTCAGTTGTCGACAAGGGCCACCTCGATCATCTCACGCACCTGGGCATCGGTCATGTTCATGAGTTGTGCCGCGCCGGTGGGACATGCAGAGACGCACGTGCCACACCCCTCACACAGCACGGCGTTACACTCGGCGACTCCGGCCGCATTCAACGACAGCGCGGAGTACGGACACATCGCCACGCACACCCCACAACCGCCGCAGACTTCGTCATCGATCGCCACCACCTCCGGTGGATGGACCAACTTCTCCTTGGAGAGGAGAGCGACCGCCTTAGCAGCAGCGGCACTTCCCTGGGCGACCGACTCGGGAATATCCTTCGGCGCCTGACCAGCTCCGGCCACAAACACCCCCGCGACCAAACTCTCCACCGGGCGCAGTTTAGGATGCGCCTCCTTGAGAAATCCAGCGCTGCCGCAGCTTATCTTAAGAGCGCGTGACAATGCAGCGGTACTGGGATGCGGATTAATTGACAGCGCAAGGACAACGAGATCGGCCCGTAGTTCTACGCGTTTCCCGGAGAGGGTGTCAGCCCCCCACACAACTACGTCGTTACTATCGCGGTAGATTCGCGCCACCTTGCCCCGGATATAGGTGATCTTCTCCGTCTCGGTCGCGTGCTGAATGAACTCTTCGTACCCTTTTCCGCCGGCACGAATGTCGATATAGAACACAACGGCCTTTCCATCCGGTACTGCGTGCCGGTAGAGGAGGGCATGCTTCGCCGTATACATACAACAAATCTTGGAGCAATACGGATTATGGTTCTCCGGAGACCGGGAACCAGCACATTGTACAAACACCACACGGTTCGGGATTTTCCCGTCGGATGGACGTCTAATCTCTCCCTGCGTCGGTCCGGATGCGGACAGCAGCCGTTCGAACTGAAGACCGTCAATTACATCCGGCACCTCGCCGCCACCGTATTCGGGGAGGTCTTCGATTGAATAAAGGTCATACCCAGTGGCAACGATGATCGCCGCAACTTCTTCTTCAATTATCTCCGGAGCCATGTCGTAGTCGATTGCCCCTACATCGCAAACCTCCTCGCACCTACCGCAGCGGATCGGCTTAACTCCCAGACACGCGTCTTCATCCAGCACGTACGAAGACGGAATCGCCTGAGCAAACGGGAGGTAGATCGCTTTGCGGGTGGTAAGGCCGCGCTCAAATTCGTTTGCGACGCTCTCCGGGCAGACGTCCTCGCAATCTCCACACAGGTTGCACTTATCCGGATCGACGTACGTTGGGTTTTTCCTGATCTTCACTTTGTAATTTCCAACATAGCCCGCGACAGCGAGAACTTCACTGTAGGTGAGAAGCGTGATGTTCGGATGGTGTGCCGCCTCCACCATTTTGGGAGTGAGAATACATTGAGAACAGTCAAGAGTGGGGAATGTCTCGGAAAGCTGTGCCATGTGCCCGCCGATCGTTGGCGCCTTCTCCACCAAGATTACTTCGAAACCGGCATCGGCGACATCAATGGCTGCCTGGATTCCTGTAATTCCGCCCCCGATCACCAAACACTTATCTACATGTCCGGTCCTTATTGGCTCGAGTTCATGATTACTGCGGACCTTTTCGACGAGTGTCTTGGTGATCTTAATCGCTTTGCGTGTCGCCGCTATGCGATCCGTGTGCACCCAGCTCACTTGCTCGCGAATATTGGCGATCTCAAGCCGGTACCGGTTTAGGCCAACTTCCTCGGCGGCATTGCGGAACGTCTCCTGATGCATTGACGGCGTGCACGCGGCAACAACCACTCCATCCAGTTTGTGTTCAACGATCGCGTCGCGGATCTTTTGCTGCCCGATCTCCGAACACATGTAGTCGTACTCCTCGGTGTGAACGACTCCCGGATACTCACTGAGGGCAGTGGCAACAGCCTGTGTGTCGACCGTCCTCGCGATATTTAATCCGCAGTGACAAACGAACACACCGATGCGGCTCATGGCTTCAATTGACCCCCGTATTCGTAGCCAACCTGAAATGCCCGTTCGTTAAGGTCGAGAAACCGCGGCGGGACCGATGCCCGTACCGACTCCAGCATTGCTTTTTTGCTCACCACCCCGGTGAGGGCGACGACAGCGCCAAGCATGACGACGTTAGCCACAATTCTGTTACCCAGTTGTTCCGCAAGTTTTGTCGCCGGCACCCGATACATTTTGACCCCCTTGGGCGGCTTATCCACCTCCACCAAGTCGGCATCGATAATGAGGGTACCGCCGGAAGCGATTGTCTTCCCAAATGTAGTGTATGCCTCTTGCGACATGATGACGAGAAGATTGGGAGTTGTAACCTCGGGATATGCGATACGGCCGTCTGACACGAC
>WFSM01000044.1 GCA_015485945.1 Candidatus Bipolaricaulota bacterium
CCGGACTGCTTGACGCTCACATGCACGTGGAAAGCTCGATGCTCACCGTGTCCCAATTCGCCCGCGCCGTCCTGCCCCACGGGACGACCGGTGCGTTCATTGATCCCCACGAGATTGCTAACGTGCTCGGACTCCCCGGAGTGAAATTAATGGCCAACGAAGCGCTCACCACGCCAATGGCGCTCTATGTTCAGGTTCCATCCTGTGTTCCCGCCGCACCGGGATTCGAGACGACTGGCGGGGAGATCGGCCCCGAGGACGTCAACCAGGCGCTCACGTGGCCGAACGTAATCGGCCTCGGCGAGGTGATGAACTACCCCGGAATCGCCGCTGGGGACGAAAAGCTCCACGCCGAGATCGCCGTCACGCTGGAGGCGGGGAAGATTGTGGGTGGACACTACGCGTCACCTGATCTCGGCGCAATGTTTCACGCTTACGCCACCGCGGGTCCAAGCGACGACCACGAGGGCCGGACCGCGGAGGACGCGATTGCCCGTGTGCGGCAAGGGATGACCGCCCTCTTCCGCCAGGGATCGGCGTGGCACGACCTTGTCGCGCAGCTTCCTGCGATCACTGCCCGCGGCCTCGATCCGCGCCACGTTGCGCTGTGCACCGACGATCGTCATCCCGGTACACTCTTGTCTGACGGCCACATGGATGACGTTGTCCGACTCGCGATAAAAACCGGGATCCCGCCAATTACCGCGATTCAAATGGCCACTCTGAATACGGCCGAACACTTTAAGGTTTCTCACGATGTCGGGTGCATCGCGCCGGGGCGGTACGCGGACATCATCCTCACCTCCAACCTGGAAAACCTGCCAATCGAGCTTGTCGTGGCCGGCGGCGAAGTGGTAGCCGAAAATGGGACGCTAACCATCGATCTGCCGGTCCCGTCCTATCCCGCGGAGGCGCATGACAGCGTGCACCTCGCACGCGCGCTCACCGCTGCTGATTTCGCCGTTTCCGCACCAATCAATTCTGGCATCGCCACCGCCCGCGTGATCACGGTAGTGGAAAACCAGGTGATCACGGGCGAAGAATCGATTGAGGTCAAAGTGATGAACGGCGCTGTTGTTCTGCCGCCAGCGGCCGACGTTGCGTTTCTCACGGTCGTCGAGCGCCATCATGAGACCGGCCGGATTGGGCGCGGACTGGTGGCTGGATTCGGATTGCAGCCGGGCTGTGCACTGGCAAGCACCGTGGCTCACGATTCGCACAACCTTCTTATCATGGGAACCGACCCCAGCGCGATGGCGCTAGCGGGAAATCGGGTGGCGGCAATGCACGGCGGTGTGTGCCTCGTGGGCAACGGCAACGTGCTCGCCGAGATTCCCCTCCCAATTGCCGGTCTGATGTCAGACGCTCCCGTGGAACAGGTCGCCACGCAAGCGGAGGAACTTCACCTTAACCTCAAGGACAAGTGCGGTTGTACCCTCAACAACGCGTTCATGACGTTCTCCCTCCTTGCGCTCCCTGTTTTGCCCAAATTACGCCTTACCGACCGCGGGCTGGTCGACGTTTCAGCGCAGGCATTCGTCCCACTTTTCCGGAACTGATCTATATTTCCCGGTTACTTCACTTTTCGACAAAAGTGTGCTATACTGACTTTGGACACTGAGGGAACGAAAGACATCGATAGTTAAACGGCTAAAGTTGTGCTGATGAATCGGGGGCCCCTCGGGCTGCCCGATTCTGTTTGGATTAGTTCCCGGTAAGATCCAGGAGGAAGAGAAGATGAAGGAAAATAAAGCGACGATCAATCTGAAGGGAAACCTGAGCACCGTTCCCGAGCGCGCTAAGGGAAATACTGAGCGGAGATCGCGGTCGGACAACCCGATCCGTACTTATTTCGGCGAGATCAGCCGGGTGCCGCTGCTCACGCGTGAGGATGAGGTGCGACTGGCGAAGCGGATCGAGGCCGGGGACAAGCGTGCCAAGGAAGAGCTCGCTGAAGCAAACCTGCGTCTGGTGGTATCGATCGCCAAGAAGTATCGCGGCTGCGGCCTTCCGTTCCTCGACCTGATTCAGGAGGGGAACCTCGGGCTGATGAAGGCGATCGAGAAGTTCGATTACAAGAAAGGCTACAAGTTCTCCACCTATGCCACGTGGTGGATCCGCCAGGCAATCCTACGTGCAATCACTAACCGGTCGCGCACAATCCGCGTTCCCACCCACATCAACGAGCTGATTCGCAAGATCTACCAGGTTGAGCGCAGCCACCTCAAGGAGCACGGCGAGGCGCCGTCCCCGGAGGAGCTCGCCGACGAACTCGACACGAGCGTGGAGAACATTATCAAGGCAAAGAAGACTGCCCAGAGCATGACTTCGCTTGACATGCCGATCGGTTACGACGATGACGGATCGGTCCTCGGCGACTTCATCGCCGACCGTACCGCCGAGTCGCCGGAGCGGGAGACGTTCGAACACCTGCTCGTGCAGGAGCTAGAGAAAGCGCTCGATGAACGGCTTACTGAACGGGAGCGCCGGATTCTTGAGCTACGCTACGGGCTGAACGATTACCAGCCACGCACGCTGGATGAGGTTGGGCTCGAGTTTGGGATCAGCCGCGAGCGCGTCCGCCAGATTCAGAAAGAAGCCCTCGCCAAGTTGCAGGATTCCGATCTGCGTAAACGGCTGGAGTGGTTCAAGCTCCTGTCGGAAGAGGCGTAATTCAGTTGGATGCGGATGCAGACGCCTTCGACTCTGTCTCGATTGGCTCCTCGTATCCGCATTCTTTATTCGTGCACTTGAGCTTGCCGCCTTTTTCCACCAGCACGCCGTTGCCGCATGCCGGACACAGTTTAACCGGCCGCTCCGATACAGCGAATCGGCACTTGGGATAGTTGCTGCAGCTATAGAATGTGCGCTTGGTTTTGGTCGAGTACCGTTCCACCAGCACGCCGTCCTCACACACCGGACATGGCACACCAGTGGAAGCCGGCGCGGTCTTACCGCACTCGGGATTGGTGCACTTGTAATAGCGGCCATAGCGGCCGGTGCGTAGTTCCATCGGGGCACCACAGTGCGGACAGGGAATCGTTTGCTCGGTGTTCGCGGCGTATTCTTCCAGCGCTGCGCGCACGATCAACCTGCCATCGATGTATTTGTACGGCAAATCCGGCGGCAGGTTCACCGTGTTCTTGCACTGCGGATAATTGGAACAGCCAAGGAAGTACGTCCCCTTCCAGTAACGCAGCTCCATCGGTGCCCCGCACTTGTCGCAGTTGACATCGCTTAACACGCGAAACGGCCTCTCCTTACCATTCCCAATCACGGATTCCAGCGCGGACAACCGTGCCGAAAACGGGGCGTAAAACTCCCGTAATGCGTTGAGCCGGGTGATGGCCCCTTCTTCAATCCGGTCGAGATCCTCCTCCATGTGCGCGGTGAATTCGGCCTGCACTGTCTCCGTGAAGTAGCGCTTGAGGAAGTCAACAACCACCTGGCCGAGCAGCGTCGGGCGCAAACTTCCCTTCTCTTTCACCGCATATCCACGATCCTGGATCACCGAGATAATGGTGGCGTACGTGCTCGGTCGGCCAACGCCTTCCTTCTCAAGCAGATTGACCAGCCCGGCTTCGGAATAACGCCGCGGCGGCTCGGTGAACTTCTGGCGCTTGTCGACAGCAACCAGCTTTAAGCGTTCGCCGTCCTGTAATCCTTCCGGGATCTCGGGCTCGTTCTTCTTTTTCGGCTCGGGAAACAGCTTAAGGAATCCGTCGAATACGAGCGTGCTTCCCGCCGCTTCTAAGGTGTACACGGCGGCGGCGATCACAATCTTACGCTGGCGATAAACGGCCGGAGCCATTTGGGTGGCCATAAACCGATTGTAGACCAAGGTATACAGTTTGCGCTGGTCAGGAGTGAGGTAGGACGCAACCGTCTCCGGTGTCCGCGCGGGATCGGTAGGACGGATTGCCTCGTGGGCATCTTGGGACCGCTTTTTATTCCGATAACGACGCGGCTTGTCCACCAGGTAATTCTTCCCAAATTGCGACTCAATCAGCCTGCGCGCTTCCGCCACCGCCTCGTCCGACATGCGTACCGAATCGGTACGCATGTACGTGATCAATCCCGTCGTCCCCTCGGGGAGCGGCACCCCTTCGTACAGCTCCTGCGCGATCCGCATCGTCCGCTTCGGGGAAAATCCGAGCACCGATGACGCAGTCTGTTGCATTGAACTGGTGATGAACGGCGGCGGCGGCTGGCGCAACCGTTCTTTCTCGGTGAC